>DALZRX010000052.1:0-14374 GCA_032015805.1 Achromobacter sp. | reverse complement strand
CGTGAGCGTGCGGGTGCTGCGCATCTGGAACGGCTGGCTTGCTGCCCCCAGCGGTTTTTGCAGCGCCAGCGTCCAACCAGGCAGGTGGCCATCGGGCTGCTTGTCCAAAAGCGGCAAGGGCGCCCGGTCCACCGTCAGGGTCAGGTTGCCGAGCCCCGGCGGGAAGTCCGCGGGCGGCACGAGTTGGCGGGTGTCGACCAGCAGGCTCCAGCCCGAAGGCGAGACGAGCCAGTAGCGGGCGTCGTCCACGGGAATGGTCACGGGACGGCCGACCTGCCGGGCGCGTTCCACTGCGGCGGTCAGGCCTGCCGGTTCGGGCACGCTGCCCGCCCAGCTTCCGCCGGGCAGATGGCCCAGACCCAGTAGCTGGGGCATGGCGGGCTGCAGGCTGGGGAACAGCCGTTCGGGGGCGGGGGGATGGGACAGCGCGGCCAGCGTGGCGAGGACAGCTTCGTGCTGCACCGTCTTCTGGCTCAGCATGCGCTGGGCGATGCTGGTGCTTTGGAAGAAGCGCTCGTGCTGGTCCACATATTCCTGGCGCGCGATCCAGATGGCGCCCAGACAGAAAAGAACCAGCCAGCAGATAAAGGCGCGTGTGCGCGAAAGGGGATTCACGCCGGCAATTATGCCTTGCGGCAAACGCGTGCCGGAATCCGTAGGGCTACGGAGGGTCAGGCCGCCAGCTTGTGCGGACCGGCCCCGCCCGCGGGCTGGGAATTGGCGGACACGGCCATCTGGTACAGCGCGGCCACCACGTCGGACTGCGTCACCAAACCTTGAAGGGTGCGCGCCTCGTCCAGGACCGGCACGCAATGCAGACTGTCCGACATCGGGCGGGCCAGCTCGATCACGGGCAGGCCCGGCGTGGCGAACGGCACTTCGCTGCGCATGCAGTCGGCAACCAGCAGATCCGGCATCGGTTCGGCGTCCGCGGCCACCGGGGTCAGGCGGCTCTTGCGCGCCAGCACATCGCCCTGCGCAATCATCCCGGCATAGCGGCCCGCCGAATCCAGCACGGGCAGAGCCTGCACGCGATGCTTGTCGAACAGGCGGACCGCGTAGTCCAGCGGGTCCTTTTCCATGACCGTCACGACATCACGCGACATGATGTCGGCACAGCGCACGTCGCCGAAACGGCGCACGCTGGCGCGCAATTCGGCTTCGAGCACGATCTCTTCCAGGTCTTCCTTGCTGATGTCCAGGAGCTCGCCGCGCTGGCTCAGCGCCTCGTCCAGGTCGGCGCGCGAAAAGCCCAGCCGCGCGCTGGGGATGGGGTCGCGCGTGTTGTGCCCGGCAGCCGGTTCAGCGTGGCGGCGGGGGTAGTTGCGCTTCAGCGCGCCGTTGAAGACCACGGCGATGCACAGGAGGATGACGGAATTGAGCGCCACGGGCCACAGCGCGAAACCGTAGCCCAGCTTGGCTACGGCGGGACCGCCCAGCACGGCGGTCAACGCGACCGCGCCACTGGGCGGATGCAGGCAGCGCAATGAGAACATGGCGCCGATGGCGAGCGCCACGGCGACGGCCGCGGCGATGCCGGGCACGGGGATGAACTGGGCGCAGAAGACGCCGATCAGGGCCGACACGACGTTGCCGGCCATCAGCGACCAAGGCTGGGCGAGCGGACTGGCGGGCGCGGCAAACAGCAACACGGCCGACGCGCCCATCGGGGCGATAAACCACGGGTTGTCCGCACCCAGGGCGTGGCGTCCCACCCACTCGGTGCAAAACAGGCCGAGCAGGGCGCCTATCGCGCCGTAAAGCTTTTCGCGTCCGTTGACGCCCACGGGCGCTGGTGCGAACGACCCCAGCCAGCGCTTGATTGCAACACCCAAGACAGTCTCTCCTCGCGACGCATAGATATGTCGCGGGGCGACAATTTATCACGAGGCTCATTACCTGGCGGCATAAGCTTATGCCGCGCAAGCTGAAATGTCGGGGGAAAAGGGCTGCTCAGTCCTTGTCTGCCTCAGTGCCCATTCGCGCCAGCAGACGCGTCAGCAGCGGGCGCATGGCGTGCAGTTCTTCCAGGTGGGAGGCGGTCAGGTCTTCCAGCATTCGTTCGGCCTTGGGCGTCAGGATGACTTCGACGCGGCGTCCGTCTTCAGGGTCGGCCTCGCGTTTGACAAGATCCAGCCGCGCCAGACGACCCACGAGTTCGGCGGCGGTGTGCGGGCGGATCAGCAGGCGTTCGGCGATCTCGCCGACGTACAGGCCCCGGCGGCCCGGCGCGGTGTTGCGGGTGCCCTTGATGGCGAGCAGCGCCTGATGCTGTTGCGGCATCAGGTCCAGGCCGGCGGCCGCGCTTTCGCTGAACGCCGCGAACTTGCGCAGCGCATAGCGGAAATCCGCGAGCAGTTCGTAGTCGGCGGCAGACAGCCGGATAGGAGCGGGAGAGGGGTTCACCGCGCGATTCTAATATATGTCGTGCTACGATATAAATGACATTTCGCAAACTTCTTGCGATGGCTTCCAACCTTCACTTGACCATGCCCCCCATTTCCACTTCCGCCCGGCCCGGACTACGGCTTGGCGACTTCACCACCGATCGGCGCGTCCTTCTATTGATGGGCCTCGCGATTCCTGTCGGCTTGGCCAGCGTCGCGGCTGCCTGGATCCTGTTGCGCCTGATCGCGCTTTGCACCAACCTGGCCTATCACGGCCTGTTCTCGTTTGCCGACATGCCCATTACCACGGGCCGTCTTGGCTTGGCATCGGTCGCCATCCCGGTGGTCGGGTGCCTCATCATCGGCCTGATGGCGCGCTACGGCTCCGAAAAGATCCGCGGCCACGGCATTCCCGAAGCCATGGAGGCGATCCTGATCGGCAAGAGCCGCATCCAGCCGAAGGTGGCCGTGCTCAAACCCGTGTCGTCGGCCGTGTCCATCGGCACCGGCGGCCCGTTCGGTGCCGAAGGGCCCATCATCATGACAGGCGGCGCGATCGGGTCGCTGCTTGCGCAGACCATCCACCTGGACGACGGCGAACGCAAGACGCTGCTGGTCGCCGGCGCGGCGGCCGGCATGACGGCGATCTTCGCCACGCCACTTGCGGCGGTCCTGCTGGCGGTTGAACTGCTGCTGTTCGAATGGAAGCCGCGAAGCTTCCTGCCCGTGGCCGTGGCGGCGCTGATCGCGGCCGCGACGCGCGCCTTCATCATGGAGCCTGGCCCGATCTTCGCCTATGTCGGATCGCTCGCGTTCACGCCATGGCATCTGGTCGCTTGCGCCGCCGTGGGCGTGCTGGCGGGCCTGGGATCGGGCGTGCTGACTTCGTTGGTGTATGCGGCGGAAGACCTGTTCGAGAAGCTGCCCATCCACTGGATGTGGTGGCCCGCGATCGGTGGGCTGGCCATTGGCATTGGCGGGCTGATCGAGCCCGCCGCGCTCGGTGTGGGCTACGACAACATCCGCCACATGCTGGCGGGCGATCTGGCCTTCCAGGCGGTGCTGGTGTTGCTGGTGGTCAAGGTGGCCATCTGGTCGATCGCGCTGGGTTCGGGCACGTCAGGCGGCGTGCTCGCGCCGTTGCTGATCTTCGGCGGCGCGCTCGGCGCACTGGCCTCGCCGGTGCTGCCGCAGGCCGATCCGGGCTTTTGGGCCCTGGTTGGCATGGCGGCGATGATGGGCGGCACGATGCGCGCGCCGCTGACGGCCACGCTGTTTGCCGTCGAGCTGACTGGCAACGTGCATGCGCTGCTGCCCGTGCTGTCGGCCTGCGTGTTCGCGTATGGCGTGACGGTGCTGCTGCTCAAGCGGTCGATCCTGACCGAGAAGATCGCGCGGCGCGGCCATCACATCAGCCGCGAATATCGCGTGGACCCGTTCGACCTGCTGCGTGTGGCCGACGTGATGACAACGCCCGTGCAGACGCTGCCTGACACGATGACGGTGGCGCAGGCGATCGCGCATTTCACGACCGCGCAATCGGTGCATACGAGTTATCCGGTGCTGGATGCCGAGGGCGTCGTGGTGGGCGAGGTGACACGCGCCGACAGCCTGGCCTGGGCGCTGGAAGGGGCATCGGACGAACGGACACTGGCGCAAGCGCTGGAAGGCCGCGAACTGGTGTACGGCCACGCCGATGAACTGGCCAGCCAGATCGCGGACCGCATGGCCTTGTCCGGCGCGGGACGGGTGCCCATCATCGACCGGGAAAGCGGCCATCTGCTGGGAATCGTGGGCCGCAAGGACCTGTTCCGCTCCCGCGCACGCCGGTTGCGCGAAGAAAGCCAGCGAGCGGCCTTCTTCCGTCGCACGCCGGCCCGCGGCTGACGTCAGCCTGCCTGGGCCTTGCCGCCCGCTGCGCGCAATTCCCAGAGCACGTCCAGCACGTGCTGGGTGGCCAGCTCCACTTGCCCGGCCCGATGCGCGATGCCCAACGGGCGCCACAGCGCGGGCCGCACTGGCCGCATGGTGATGCGCGGATCGGGCTGTGGCGCGGTGGCCTCGTGGGGCAGCAGGGTGGCGCCGTAGCCCGCCGCAACCAGGCTTTTGATGGCGTCGTTGTAGTTCAGATGGATGCGCGCGCGGGGGTTCAGCCCCGCGGCAGCGAACCATTCCCCCGTCAGGCGCGACAGGCGCGTGCTGGTGTCATTCAGGATCAACGGCCGCTCGGCCAGCCAGGCGGGCGTGAGGCGCGCCGGCACTTTCCAGGCGGTGGGCAGGAAGGCCATGACCGGGTCCCGGCGCCACGGACGCAGCACGAGGCCGTCGATGGGCGGCTGGGGCAAGGCCACAAGTCCAACGTCAAGCGTCCCGTCGGCCAGCCGCAGCAGGGTTTCCTGCGAGGTCAGCACCGCCACGTGCACGTCAATGCCCGGGTGGTCGCGGCCCAGCGTTTCCAGCGCCCGCGGCAGCAGGTGAGCCGCACACGGCCGGCCAGCCCCTGCACCTGCCGCTGCACATCGTCCAGCGCCTGATCGGCCTCGGCGAGCAGCCGCCGCGCGCGTTCCAGCAGCGTTTCTCCGATCGACGTGGGCCTGACCTGGCCACGCTTGCGGGTGAGGAGCGGCGCGCCCACACGGGCTTCCAGGTCCGACACGTGCAGGCTGACCGTGGGCGGCGCCAGATGCAGGGCGCGCGCGGCGTCGGCAAACGACCCGAGGTCGGCGATGGCGACCAGGGTGCGCAGGCGATCCAGGCTGATTTCTCGCATGGGGATTTCCGGTGTCGGTGCGGCGGTGGCGACGGCGCAGGCGGGGCCGTGAGCGCCTCGCCGGGCAACGTCGTGGACGTCATTCAGGAAAGCTGAATTGATCGGTCATGATATTCGACTTTTCTTATCTGGACGGCGGATCGATGATGAAGTCCTTCCTGAGCAGATCAGGCAACGCCGACCTTTGCGGACAGCAACATGACCCAACCCCTAGTTTTCATCGACGGTGACCAGGGCACGACCGGCCTGCAGATCCATGAACGGCTCAACGGCCGCAGCGACCTGCAGTTGCTGACGCTGCCGGAGGCCGACCGCAAAAATCCCGCCCGCCGCGCCGAGGCGATCAACGCCAGCGACATCGCCATTCTCTGCCTGCCCGACGAACCCGCCCGCCAGGCGGCCGCGTCCGTCGTCAATCCCAAGGTTCGCATCATCGACGCCAGTTCGGCGCACCGCACGGACGCGGGCTGGGTGTACGGGTTTCCGGAAATGGCCGCGGGGCAGGCCGAGCGCATTGCGCGTGCACTACGGGTGAGCAATCCCGGCTGCTATCCGACGGGCGCCATCGCGCTGCTGCGGCCGCTTGTCCAGGCAGGGCTGGTGCCCGCCGACTATCCGGCGGTCATCCACGCCGTATCCGGTTATTCGGGTGGCGGCCGCGCCAGTGTGGACGCCTACGAAGGTGATGGCGGCGCACGCGGTCCCGCGTTCCAGGTCTACGGACTGGGCCTCTCGCACAAACACACGCCCGAAATCGAGCGCCATGCCGGGCTCACGCAGCGTCCGGTGTTCGTGCCGTCGTATGGCGCGTTTCGCCAGGGCATCGTGCTGAGCGTGCCGCTGCACCTGCGCTTGCTGCCTGCGGGCGTTGATGCCGCGACGCTGCACGCCTGCCTGCAGCGGCACTATGCCGGCGCGGCGCACGTTCAAGTCGTCGCACCTGAGGAGGCCGCCGCGCACACGAACCTGGATCCCCAGGCGCTGAACGGCACCAACGACCTGCGCCTGGCGGTCTATGGGAATGCGCAACACGGCCAGGTGCTGCTGACGGCGGTATTCGACAACCTGGGCAAGGGCGCGTCGGGCGCGGCGGTGCAGAACCTGGATCTGATGCTGGCGGCGATGGGGTGACGCCAATTGGCGCGAAGCTGAAGCGGCGGCAAGGCCACGAGGCCTTGCCGCGGATCTTCACTTGTCGAGCCAGGGCGCTTCTTTCCAAAGCTGCTGAAACTGCGCCTCGCCCGCAGACAGTTCCTTCGCATAGTCCGCCGGCGGCAGGTAGCGCAGCGGGGCGAACATCTCCCGGGCCTTGACCTGGAACTCCGGATCGTCGACCGTGCGCTTCACAGCCGTGACGAGCTTCGTGCGCACGTCGTCCGGCAACCCCTTGGGTGCGGCCAGTCCACGCAGCGATGCCAGTTCGAAGTCGTATCCCTGTTCCTTGAACGTCGGCACGTCCGGCAGCGCGGCCGAGCGCGTCTTGCCCATCTGGCCCAGGAAGCGCAGCGGCGTGCCACCTTTTTGGTATTGAAGCGCCTCGCCCACGTTGATGGCGCCGATCGTGATCTCGCCGCTGGCGAGCGCGCCGCGCACCTCGCCGGCGCCCTTGTACGGGATGTGGCTGAGCTTCGTGCCCGACGCCCGTTCGAACCGAAGCATGGCCAAGTGGTCGTCAGAACCCGTGCCGGTGGTGCCGACCGTCACTTTGCCCGGATTCTTCTTCGCATAGGCGGACAGGTCTGCAAGGTTCTTGATGGGGTTGTCGTTAAGGACCGTGAACGCGCCGGGATCATCGATAAGGTTGCCCAGCAGGTCAAAGCTGCGCCAGGTGAAGGCCGTCTTGCGCTCGATGGGGATCGTCAGCAGATTGGGGGTGTTGATGAAGCCGATGGTGTAGCCGTCGGGCTGGGCGCGCGCCAGCTCCGCAAAGCCGATGGCGCCGCCCGCACCGGGCCGGTTCAGCACGACGATGCGCGCGTCGCCGCCCAGATATTTTTGCAGGTAGGGCGCCATCATGCGGGCAACCAGGTCGGTGCCGCCGCCCGGACCGTACGACACGATCAGGTTGATCGGACGGTCGGGGTAACCGGCTGCCTGGACCGCGCCCGAGAAAAGTGCGGCCCCTGCAAACAGGGTGGCCAGGGTGCGAAGTGCGCGGCGTTTGTTTTGTTGTTGCATGGTTGTCTCCTTCGAATGTTCTGACGGTCACGGCCAGCCCGCGCCTCGTGGCGTGGACTGGCACGTATGCCGCGTTGTTATGTCAGGTTGGCGATGCGTTTGGCGGCCAGGGGCCAGACCTCCGGGTTGACGAGTTGCGGCGGCCGTTCGCCGCGCAGCATCGCGGCGAGCTGGGTCGCCGAAGATCGGGCGACGCTGCGCCGCGCTTCGTGTGTGACGCCCGCGGTGTGGAAGGTGGCGACCACGTTGTCCAATGCCAGCAGCGGGGCCGACCGATCAGGCGGTTCCTGCTCCCATACGTCGAGCCCGGCGCCTCGCAGGTGGCCTGCGCGCAGCGCGTCATGCAACGCGGATTCGTTATGGATACCGCCGCGCGCCGTCGAAACGAACACCGCGCCCGGCTTCATCGCCGCGAAGGCCTTCGCGTCGAACATTCCCCGCGTGGAGGCGTCGAGCGGGCAGTGCAGTGACACGATGTCGGATTGGGACAGCAGCTCGTCCAGCCCAACCGGTTCGGCGCCGCGGCGGCGGATGGTCGCGGCGTCCAGAAGCGGATCGTGCGCAATGACGCGCAGCCCGAAGCCCTGCGCAATGCGGGCAACGCTCGTGCCGATCTTGCCGATGCCCACCAGGCCGATGACGCCACCATGGATCTCGTGGCCCATCAGGTCCTCGCGGGAAAAGCCGGTGTCCTGGCGCAGGCGGTTGTTCGATTCGACGATCCGGCGCTGGACGGCCAGCAGCAGCGCATACGTGTGTTCCGCCACGGACTCCGCATTGCCGCCCGCCTGGTTAACGACGGCGATGCCAGCCGCGGTGCAGGCTGCCACGTCGATGGTGTCGTAGCCGGCCCCGCCCGACGACACGCACACGAGGTCCGGGCACTGCGCGATCAACTCGGCGCCGACGAACCACTGGCGCGGCAGCTCGTCCTTGGCTGCGGACACGTGGTAGGCATGGGCCGACTTCAATCCGGCCAGCGTGCGGGCGTCGTCGCCTTTTGCAGGTAGCACCGACAACGCGATGCCGGGCGTGGAACCGATGATCTCGTCGAACACGGGGTTGAGCCAGAGATCCAGGCGGCAAAGCCGAGCGGGGCGGCGGGGCGAGGGTGCACTCACAATATGCCCCGCGCCTTGAGGGCCGCGTCCACCCAACTGCGGTCCAGCGTGCCGCGCGCGATGTCCTTCAGAACCTGCGCCTCGGATTCGGCGATGGCGCGTACGCGCGCCGCAATGGCGGGCGCCTCGTCCGGGCGGATGGCCAACAGTCCGTCGGCGTCGCCCACCAGCAGGTCACCGGGCAGCACGACCATGCCGTCCACCGTCACGGGCACATTGATGGCCCCGGGGCCGTCCTTGTAGGGGCCTCGGTGCGCGACGCCGCGGGCGTAGACGGGAAAGTCGCCTTGGCCGATGGTTTCGCTGTCGCGTATGGCGCCATCGATCACGAAACCGCCCAAGCCGCGCTTGGCCGCCCAGCCCACCATGATTTCACCGATGATTGCGTTGCTCATGTCGCCGCCCGCGTCGACGACGATGACATCGCCCGGTTGCGCGGCGTCGATGGCCTTGTGCACCATGAGATTGTCGCCCGGGCGGGTACGCACGGTGTAGGCGCGGCCCAGTATCCGGCGGGTCCGGTGCATCGGGCGCAGGGCCGACGTGCCGGTGCCGCGGCTCATTGCATCGCTGATGTTGGCGACTGCCAGGTCCTGGTACGCCGCAAGCGTCTCGCGGCTCGGACCGCCGGGGCAGTCCTGCAGGGTGAATCCGAAATCCGGCATGGCGCTCATCTCCAAGGTGGTTGTTCGAGGCGACTCTACGCCGGCCGAAGCGGGAGATAAAGCGAATAATTTGCGGTCCGAAAGGACGCTTTTAGGAAACAGTGGCGCTCGGCCAAGCGGGACGTAGCGTGATCAGACCATGCCGGCCGGCGCGTGGAAATCCAGGCAGGCCTCGGCGTGCTCTCGCAGGGTTTCGAGCATCGGCCGGGTGTCGTCACGACGCCATTGGAACGTGTAGGTAAGGGGGCGCAATGGCGCGAACCCCGGCAATGGCTGCAAGTCGCCGCGTTCGATCAGGATGCGGGCCCACGCCGAGGGCAGGAAGCCAAGCCCCAGGCCCTGGCGCAGCATGGCCGCGATGCCGCCCCAACTGTTGCAGCACTGGTTGCGCCCGGGCGACACGCGCTGCTCGGTCAGCCAGTCATCCAGAATGCGGATCGCGCCCGAGCTTTGCGGAAGGGTGATGAGGGTCATTGACGGCAGGTCGATCGGGGTGAGCGCGGCGGGATTCGGCACTGCGCGCAGCGAGGCCACCCATTCGAAGTGCGCACTGCCAATGACGCGCGACGCGATGGACGGGCGGGACGAGGGGCCTGCGATCACGGCGAAGTCGAGTTCGCCTTCCTCCAGGCCGCGCTCCACCAGTTCGCCTACGCCCACGAACGGTTCGACCAGAAGGTTGGGGTGGGCGTCCTGGATCACCTCGATCAGGTTGGCCATCCAGGTCAGTGACGTCAGTTCGCCCGCGCCAAACCTGCAGCGGCCCGAATAACTGAGGTTGTTGCTGGCCTGCTGCATGAACTGGTCGGCATTGCGCAGAAGATCCTTGGCGTGCGGCACCAGTTGTTCGCCCAGCGCGGTCAGCGTCGCGCTGCGGGCGCTACGGCTGAACAACTCGGCGCCGATGGACGATTCCAGTTCGCCGATGCGCTTGGACAGCGAAGAAACCGAAATATTCAGGCGGTTCGCGGCGATGGCGAAGTTCCTGCACGTGGCGGCCCAATAGAAGGCCTCGAGTTGCTTGAGCGTCATGCGAGTAGCAGGGCGGCCGCCCGGGAGAATGTTGAGGGTGAATAAAAGTGTATGGAAGGATATCGATAAAGTCACTTTATTCAAACGTCCCCGACGCCTATAGTCCCCGCCGATATCGACAACGACAGGACGGCCGCTTGCCGGGCGACCGCCGCGAGGAGCCAACATGCCCGATCCGCTGCGCCGCATGCTCAGCCTGCACGACTTCGAAGCCGCCGCCAAAAAGCGTTTGCCCAGGCCCATCTACGCTTATGTATCGGGCGCCGTGGAGGACGGCCAATCGGAACGTGGCAACCGCGAGGCGTATGCCGACTTTGCTTTCCGGCCCAGGGTGCTGGTGGACGTGTCCGCGCGTAGCACGCGGTGCACGGTGCTCGGCCGGGATTATGCGGCGCCCGTGGGCGTCGCGCCCATGGGAATTTCGGCCATTTCCAGTTACCGCGGGGACATCGTGCTGGCACGCGCGGCATCCGAGGCCGGCGTGCCGTGCATCATGAGCGGCTCTTCGCTGATACGCCTGGAGACCGTGATGGAGGCGGCCCCGGGCACCTGGTTCCAGGCATATCTACCGGGCGACGAGGCGCAGATCGCCGCCCTGATCGATCGCGTGGCAGCGGCCGGGGTCAGCACGCTGGTCCTGACGGTCGACACGCCCGTCGCTGCCAACCGCGAGAACAATGTGCGGGCCGGCTTTTCCACGCCGCTACGGCCGAGTCTCGGTCTGGCATGGCAGGGGCTGACGCATCCGCGATGGTTGATCGGCACGTTTCTACGCACGCTCGCGCGTCATGGCATGCCGCACTTCGAGAACAACTACGCAACCCGCGGCGCACCCATCCTGTCGGCCAGCGTGCTGCGAGACTTCTCGGATCGTGGCCACCTGAACTGGCAACACGTGGCGGCCATTCGCCGCCGCTGGAAGGGCCAGATGGTGCTGAAGGGCATCCTGCATCCTGACGATGCGCGCGCCGCGCGGGCGCTCGGGATGGATGCGATCCTCGTGTCCAACCATGGTGGCCGGCAACTGGATGGCAGCATATCGCCCCTGCACGCCTTGCCCGCCATCGTGGAAGCGGCGGGCCCCATGGAAGTGATGCTCGATAGCGGCGTGCGGCGCGGAACGGATGTGCTGAAGGCCATGGCGCTGGGCGCACGCTGCGTATTCGTCGGGCGGCCCTTCAACTACGCCGCGACGGTCGCGGGCCAGCGCGGCGTGGCACACGCCATCGCGCTGTTGGCTGAAGAGGTGAAGCGCAACATGGGGCTGCTGGGCGTGGTGGATCTGAAGGCGCTGGACGCCGGCTTCCTGCAGCGTGTGGGTGCGGATGGAGCTTGTCGTAGCCCAAACACGTAATCAGGCAGACGGGGCGGGCCGGCGTTCTGATCGTCAGCGGCGAGTACAGCAGAATTCTTTCACGCGGCGCCTTCATCGTCCGCCAGCGTCTGCACGACCAGGTTGCGCAGCCACGTCGTGCCGGGATCGCTTTCAAAGCGCGCGTGCCAGTGCACCGTCACGCACAACGGCGGCAAAGGAATAGGCAGTGGGCGCACTTCAAACGCATTGTCCTGGTTGAACCACTCGGCCGCGCGATAGGGCAGCGTCACGGCAAGATCGGTGCGGCGGACGATCTCCGCCGCCGCCGAAAAGTGCGGCAGCGTCAGATAGGGCTGGCGATGCAGGCCGGCTTCGGCCAGCACGTCGTCGAGCAGGCGATGCGCGCTGGCGCGCGACGCCACCAGGATGTGGTCCAGCCGCTTGTACTGCCCGCGCGTCAGCCCGGACGCCAAGACAGGATGGCCGCGCCGCCCCATGCAGACATAGCGTTCGCTGAAGAGATCGGCGTGGCAGGTGTGGCGGCCCAGGCCAGCCAGGTTGCCGATGGCCAGGTCCACGGCTCCGTCCTTGAGCGCCTGCGGCAGTTCTTCCAGCGGTACCTCGCGCACTTCGATCTGCAGGCGCGGCGCCCGCGCATGCACGCGCTCCATCAGCGGCGGCAAGAACACCATTTCGCCGATGTCCGACATGGACAATTGGAAGCGGCGGGTGCTTGTTGCGGGTTCGAACTCAAGGCGCAGGCTCATGGCTTCGGCGAAGCTGTTCATGCCCCGTTCGATGGGTCCTGCCAGCGCAAAGGCGACAGGCGTCGGTTGCATGCCGGACGGCGTGCGCTGAAAGAGCGGATCGCCGAACTGTTCTCGAAGCCGGCCCAACGCATAACTTACGGCAGGCTGAGTCAGGTTCAACCGTGCCGCCGCACGGGTCACGCTGCGCTCTTGCAGGACCGTCAGGAAAACCCGCATGAGATTCAAGTCCAGGTCCATGCATGCCCTTGATATCAATATCGTTTATGCGTCAAATAATACTCATAAATTTGACACATAAATAGTTGATTCCTAGACTAATTCCCATGGCCGCGGTCAGGACGCCGAAGGCCGCACAACCAGGGGAAGCGTCGCCATGCATGCGTTGACATTGCCGTCGTTGTTGCAGGAACAGGGCACCCGCCTTGGCGAGCGTTTATGGATACAGGCCCCTGGCGGCAGTCTTCGATATGCGGATGCGGCGACGCATGCGGCGAATTGGGCGGCGCGTCTGGCGTCGGCTGGCATCCGTCGCGGCGACCGCGTCGGGCTGATGGCGGGCAACCGGATCGAGTTCCTTTCCGTGGTGCTGGGCTGCGGCTGGTTGGGGGCCGTGGTGGTGCCGATCAATACGGCATCGCGCGGAATGCAGTTGCAGCACATCCTGACCAACAGTGGCTGCGCGCTGGTGGTGACGGACGCGGCATGCTGTCCCGCGCTGTCAGCACTGTCAGCGCTGGATGGTGGACCTCTGGCCGTGCGCCAGATCTGGCTGCTGGACGAGGCGGCAGATACGGCGTCCCTGCCAGCACCGGCGTGCGCGCCGCCCGCCGAGCCTGGGCAAGACCTGCCGCTTGCAGCGGACATGCAGCCGGGTGACACCCTCGCCATTCTCTACACATCCGGCACGTCGGGACTGTCCAAGGGCGTGTGCTGTCCCCACGCGCAGTTCTATTGGTGGGGCAGGATCGCGGCGCGCAATCTGGAAATCACGCAGGACGATGTCCTCTACACCAGCCTGCCGCTTTTTCACACGAATGCGCTCAATGCCTGTTTCCAGGCGCTAGTGACCGGCGCGAGCATCGTCTGCGACGAGCGGTTCTCGGCCAGCCGCTATTTCGACCGCCTGCAGGCCAGCGGCGCGACGGTGACTTATCTGCTGGGCGCCATGGTGCCGATGCTGCTGGCGCACGAACCCGCCGCCGCCGAACGCTTGCACCGCACGCGCATCGCGCTGGCGCCGGGCGTGCCGGAACGATTCCACGCGGTCTTTGCGGAGCGCACCGGCATCGCACTGCTGGAGGGTTACGGGTCCACGGAAACCAATTTCGCACTGGGTGGCACGTTGGCGGAGCAGCGCACGGGTTGCATGGGCCGCGTCGCGCCGGAGTTCGACGCCATCGTGGCGGACGATCAGGATGCGGCCGTGCCCGACGGCGAACCGGGCGAGCTGTTGCTGCGCGCGCGTCCGCCTTTCGCCATCGCGACAGGCTACTTCGACATGGACGACAAGACGGTGCAGGCTTGGCGCAATCTCTGGTTCCACACAGGCGACCGGGTGGTGCGCGACGGCGACGGCTACTTCCGCTTCCTGGATCGTATGAAGGACGCGATCCGCAGGCGCGGCGAGAACATTTCCTCTTATGAAGTGGAGCAGGTGTTGCTGTCGCATCCCGCGGTCGCATCGGTGGCGGTCTATGCCGTGCAGTCGGAGCTGGCCGAGGACGAGGTCATGGCCGCGCTGGTCTACAAGTCTGGCCAGGCGATCACGCCGCCTGCGCTGCTCGATTTCTGCCAGCCCCGCATGCCGTATTTCGCCGTGCCGCGCTTCGTGCGTGTCGTGGACGACTTGCCGCGCACCGAAAACGGCAAGATCCGCAAGTACCGCTTGCGGGAGGAAGGCATCACCGGCGACACCTGGGATCGGGACGCGGCCGGTTATCGCGTGGCGCGCTAGGCGCCGTTGATTCATTCAAAGAGAACAAGGGGCGGCAATGACGATGGCATACAAAGGGGCGGCGGTTTCTGCCGGCGACGATGCGCGCAGGAAGCGCACGCGGCGCGTCGTGATGGCCTCTGTCGCGGGCAACGCGATGGAGTGGTACGACTTTTTCATCTACGGCACGGCGGCGGCGCTGG
>DALZRX010000051.1:0-14658 GCA_032015805.1 Achromobacter sp. | reverse complement strand
GCGTCGCCCACGGCCGGTCGACCAGCAGAACAGGCTGCCCGCGCACGGTACCCGTGGCGCGGATGCCGTTGGCAAACATGCGCCCTTCCGTGTCCGGCCCGGCCGGATTGAGCAGGCCGTGCGGCCGCCGCAGCACCAGCGCCATGCGCCACACTTGGCCGGGCAGCATTTGCGGCACGACCTGATTCGTGCCGGCGCCAGCCTGCCACGTGACCTGGATGTGCGAAGGAATGCCCGGACCGACGGGAGAATTCAGCTCGGCCAGGAAGCGCTGGCGCTTCGCGTCGCCGTCCGGAAGTCCTGCCACGCGCAGCTCAAGGCGCGAAACCTGGTCTTGATGCGCGTCGGCAAGCGCATCGTCAAGGCGATACTGGGCTTGCATCGCCGCGTTGATCAGGCCGGCTGACAATCCCAACGCCAGCGCGGCAAGGACACGAACGAGCGGATTTCTGACGCGCACCAGTGCAGCGCAAGACGCCGCGCCCGCGGCGGCCGTCAGCCACAGCACGAGCGGCGCGGGCAAGGAAGGCAGCATCTGCACCAGCCCCGCCCCCGCCACGAAGGCAAGGCAGAATGATCGGCCTGTGATGGCTGTCTCCCAAAAAGGAAGAAGCGTACGTCGCGGCGGAACCGCCACCATCGGCAAGTGAACAGTTTCGTCCACGCCGGGCAGCCGCCACCAGCCGGGCGCACGAAGTACATTAGCGCCAACTTACTGTCACGCCCGGCTCCCCATGAAAGGCACCCGTAACTCCCTCTCTTCGCTGCGCATCTTCCTTACCGCTGCGGAGACGCTGAATTTCAGCCGCGCGGCCGAGGCGCTGAGCCTGACGCAGAGCGCGGTCAGCAAACATGTCGCCGCCTTGGAGGACAGGCTGGGCACGGCGCTCTTCAAGCGCATGCCGACGGGCCTGCGGCTGACCTACGCCGGCGCCTTGTACCTGGAGCGCATCAGCGCGGCCGTGCGTCTCATCGACGAGGCGGATGCGCTGGTCGCCAACCCCGCCTCGCGCGTCGCCCTGAATGTTGCGGTGTCGCCGTCCTTCGCGCAGTTCTTCCTGCTGCCAAGGCTGTCCGAGTTCTTTGAATTGCACCCCGAGATCCGCGTCAACATACGCCCTCGCCTGCTGCATGGCCGCGACCGTTCGGAACGGTTCGACGCCGAAATCCAGCTTCACAGCGGATACGTATCGGGCATGAGCGCCCAGTACCTATGCGGCCGCGAAATGGCGCTGGTCGCCGCACCCTCCGTGATGAAGCGCCATCCGGTCAAGTCCGTGGACGACATTGCCCAATTGCCGTTGCTCAAGCGCGCCCAGCGCGGCTATGGCTGGGACGAATGGCGAGCCGACGTCGCTCCCTTGTGGACCGGGCCGGCCGCCACGGCGGCGGAGTACGAGGGCTTTTCGATCCTCTTGCCCGCCGTGTTGAACGGACTGGGCGCCGGCATCATGCCGTTGTGCATGGTGCTGGACCATCTTGAGTCCGGGCACCTGGTACGTCCCTTTGGAGAGACGGTCGAAGGCCGCTACGGATATCACCTCATGCAACCTCGGCCCAACGTCGGCGGGCCGTACTGCCAGGCGTTTTGCGATTGGGTCGTAGCGCAAGGCCAGGCGCTGAACGCCAGAACGCGGCGTTACGCCGGAATCGCTTAAGGGTCGGCCCCGCGTCTTTACGACCGCCGCATTCGGTATTCCAGTGTGGAATATCCCATGCGCATACTTCCTTTGCGCGGGGAAAATGCACCCACCACAATGACATGAAATTATTCATGGACAACCAGAAAAATCATGTTCAAGTGGAAAAAACTGCTGGCCACGCTGGCCATTCCCGCATCCCTGGCAAGTGTGCAATCGGCTTGGGCCGTCTATCCCGATAAGCCCGTCAAGATCGTCGTCCCGTATTCGGCGGGCGGCAGCTCCGACGTGGTGGCGCGCGCCATCAGCGATCAGTTGAGCGCCCAATTGGGCCAGTCCGTCATCGTCGAAAACCGTGCCGGCGCGGGATCGATGCTCGGCACCGCCTACGTGGCCACCGAGGCGCCCGACGGCTACACGCTGTTGCTGGCCGACGTGCCGTTCACCATTGTGCCGGCGCTGTACAAGGACCGCGTGAAATACGATGCGAAGAAGGATTTCGCGCCAATTACGCTGCTCGGCCTGTCGCCCATGTATCTGTTCGTGCATCCCGGGTTCGAGGCGCAGGACGTCCCGTCGCTGGTGAAGAGCGCCGCCGCCAAGCCGGACACCGTCTCCATAGGTTCCGGCGGCAATGGCTCGTTGACCCATCTGATGGCCGAGCTGTTCATGCAGAACACCAAGATCAAGCTCGCGCACATCCCGTACAAAGGCGCGTCCGCTTCGGTCAACGACCTGGCCGGCCGCCAGATCGACGCCAGCTTCACCACCATGGCCTCGGCCGTTGCCCTCTTCCAGAGCGGCAAGATCAAGCCGATTGCCGTGTCCTCGCCCACACGGCAGGCCGACACGCCTGACGTTCCGACTTTCCAGGAACTCGGCTATCCGGGGCTGACGGTGCAAAGCTGGTGGGGGCTGGTCGCGCCGGCCGGAACGCCTGAGCCCGTCCAGAAAAAACTGTCGGAGGCAATGGCCAAGGTCATGCAGTCCGACCCCGTGAAGCAACGGCTGGCGAGCGTGGGCATGAACCTCCCGGCAGACACCAGTGCCGCCGCGTTGAAGGCGTTGCTGGCGCAAGACTTCACGCGTTGGGCCGACCTTGTGCAGCGCGCCAATATCACTTTCGAATAACACCCGCTGTTGCGCCGCGCGGCACGTGCGCGGCGCCGGAGACATAGATGACGACACCATGGCAACAGGAAGCCGCAAGCGACGCGGCGCTGATGAGCGATTTTCAGACCATTTGCGGTTTTGGCGGACGCCTGTCCGGCACCGGGCAGGACGAGGCGGCCATGCAATGGGCGCTGGATCGGCTTCGCGAGATCGGGCCCGACGTGCGTCGCGTGCCGGTTCCCTACGACGGCTGGCGTTGCCTTTCTAGCAGCCTCACGCTGCTGGGCGACACGCCCGTGGACCTGGAATGCGTGCCGCTCCTGCGCTCGGCGTCCACCGCAGGCCAAGGCCTGGAAGGCGTGGTCCTGGATCTGGGGGCCGGCCGTCCGGAGGATTTTAAACGCGCCGGTGAATCCGTGCGGGGAATGGTCGTCCTGGTGCGCCATGAATATCCCTTTTCGCAAGCGCACGTGCACCGCCGCCGCAAGTACGACATGGCGGTGGCGCAAGGCGCCGCCGCCTTCCTCATTGCCAATCCGCTGCCCGGCGCCGGCCCCTTGTCCGGTTCGTCGGGCCGGCCGCGTGACGGCGCGGGCATTCCCGCGGCCTACATCGACCACGAAACGGCATCCGCATTGACGGCACAACCTGGCGCACGGGTGCGGCTGCGCATCCAGGGCGAAGAGTTGCGGGATTCGATGGCCTGCGCCGGCGTGCTGGACCTGCCAGGCGGCCGGAACAGCCGGATCGTGATCAGTGCCCACATGGACGGCCACGACCTCGGCCAGAGCGCGCTGGACAACGCCACGGGCGTCGCCGTCGCGCTGGCTGCGGCCCGGCACCTGGCAAAACAACTGGGTCCGGACACGCCGGGGCTACGCATCTGCTTCTTCACGGCTGAGGAATGGGCGCTGGCCGGATCAGCCCGTTACCTGGCGGACATGCCGGCATCGGAGCGCGAACGGCTGAAGTTCGATATCAATCTGGACACCGTTGCCGGCGACGACACCCTTTGCGCGCTGATCAGCGACTACCCCGCGCTGGCAGGCGTTGTCGAGGACACCGCGGCGCGCGCGGGCGTGCCGGTGGCGCACTGGCTGCCCTTCATGCCGAACTCGGACCACGCCAATTTCGCAAAGCAAGGCATTCCTGCGCTGCGCCTGGTGGCTGGCTTCGAAAAGCCCGACTCCCGCGTGCGCCACATTCTGTCGCGCGGCGACGTTCCGGACATCATTCTGGAAGCCGAAATGCGCAACGCCTTGGCCGTCACCTGCGCCATGGCATCGCTCGCGCTGGAGATGAGCGATCGGGACCTCGACGCCCTGAAAGCAGGCTCGACCTGCCCGCGTGCCTAAGCGCGTCGACTCTAATTGCAAGGCCATTGTCCGGCTGGGCACGCCACTTGCTGGTTCTCCAGCTCTTCAGGCGGCACCCGCTGCCTGATCCTTCCAAACCAAGGAGACCGACATGGCCGAACATGTAATCAAGGTGCTGAACGACCTCATCGAAACGTCGAAGAACGGCGAGAAAGGCTTTGCCGCTGCGGCCGACGACGCGAAGGCTCCTGAGTTGCAGGAACTCTTTCGCAACCGTTCGCGCGACTGCGCAACGGGCGCTTCCGAACTGCAGGCCGTGGTGGCCCAACTGGGCGGCGAGCCCGAGGACAGCGGAACGGTGGCAGGCGCCATGCACCGTGGCTGGACCAACATCAAGGCCGCAGTGTCGAGCCGCACGGACCTGACGTTGCTGGAAGAATGCGAACGCGGCGAAGATGTGGCGAAGGCGGACTACGAAAAGGCGCTGAAGGACACGCTGCCTGAAAACATCCGCGCCATCGTCGAGCGTCAGTATCAGGGCGTGTTGCGCAACCACGACCAGATCCGCGACCTGCGTAATCGTTACCGCGCCTCGACCTAAAGCACCCACAGCAGTACCGTGAAATTCGCCTGCCCGGTGCACCAGATGCCGGGCAGGCGGCGTTACGCCTGATACTCCGAACGCGTGACGCTGCCGTGCAACTGGAACAGTTCACCTTTGCGTGAATTTTCCTCAACCTGCCCGCAAACCCAATTCACGCTATATCGCCTATAAAGTCGGGTTCGCTTTTTTTGCCTTTCCCGTTCGGAGTCCGCATGTCCATCCTGTTGCCCACCACGCTCGTCGGTTCGTATTCCCAGCCCGACTGGCTGATCGATCGCAAACGTCTTGGCGATCGCTTTCCGCCGCGCGTGCGAGCCAAGGAACTGTGGCGTGTCGCGCCTGAGTGGCTGGAGCAAGCGCAGGACGACGCCACCCTGCTGGCGATCCGCGACCAGGAGACCGCAGGCATCGACATCATCACGGACGGCGAAGTCCGCCGTGAGAGCTACTCGAACCGTTTCGCCACCGCGCTGGAAGGTGTGGATCTGGATAACCCCGGCACGGCGCTGGATCGCAGCGGCCATCCCAATCCGGTGCCCCGTGTCACAGGCAAGATCCGCCGCAAGCACGCGGTGCAGGTCCGCGATGTGCAATTCTTGCGCGTGAACACCACCCGTCAGATCAAGATCACGGTGCCCGGCCCCTTCACGATGGCGCAGCAGGCCCAGAACGATTTCTACAAGTCCGAGGCGGAAATGGCGTTCGACTACGCCCAGGCCGTGAATGAAGAAATCCGCGATCTCTTTGCGGCCGGCGCCGACGTCGTGCAGATCGACGAGCCCTACATGCAGGCTCGACCCGAAAAGGCGCGCGAGTATGGCGTCGAAGTGCTGAACCGCGCCCTGGAAGGCGTGACGGGCCGCACCGCCGTGCACATCTGTTTCGGCTACGCCGCCGTCATCCACGCGCGTCCGAACGGCTACTCGTTCCTGCCGGAATTGTGCGGCTGCTCCGCGCACCAGATCTCGATCGAGACCGCGCAATCGAATCTGGACTGCGCCGTGCTGGACAGCCTGTCCAACAAGGAAATCATGCTGGGCGTGCTGGACCTGTCGACCAACGAGATCGAGCATCCCGAGGTGGTCGCCGCCCGCATCCGCCGCGCGCTGCCGCACGTAGCCCCCGAGCGCCTGATCATCGCACCCGACTGCGGCCTGAAGTATCTGCCGCGCGACGTGGCCTACGGCAAGATGAAGGCCATGGTGGAAGGCGCCGCGATCGTGCGCGCTGAACTGGCTCAGCGCGACTGACCGCCACCGCCACACCACAGGTGACCTCCATGTTGCGCAAACTGATCGCCCTCTCCTTCTCCGTGCTCGCGCCCCTGGCGGCGGCGCAGGAGTTTCCGACGCACCCGGTCACGATCGTGGTGCCGGTACCGCCTGGCGGCATCGTTGACCTGGCCGCGCGCCTTGCGGGCGAGCCGCTTGCGACGGGCCTGGGCCAGCCCACCGTCATCGACAACCGCGCCGGCGCCAGCGGCAACATCGCCTACGGCGTCGTGGCGGGCGCGCGTCCCGATGGCTATACGCTGCTGGCCTCGTACTCGATGTACCACGCGGGCAACCCGGCGATGTTCACCGGCCTGCGCTGGAGCGCCGAGTCGTTCAAGCCGGTCGGCATGATCGCCGTGTCTCCTCACGTGGTGACGGTGCATCCGTCCTTGCCGGTGCACGATCTAAAGGAGCTGGTCGCCTATGCCAAGGCGCCCCCGGGTGAGATCAACTACGCCTCGCAAGGCAGCGGCTCGGTCCCCCACGTGGGCACCGAACTCTTCAAGCAGATGACGGGCACCGACATGGTCCATGTGCCGTACAAGGGCTCCGGCCCGGCCATCCAGGACGTCCTGTCCGGCCGCGTGCAGCTCTTCGTGACCACGCCGCCGTCGGTGATCGGCCACGTGCAGATGGGCAAGCTGCGCGCCATTGCCATCGCCGGCGCCACGCGCCATCCCATGATCCCTGACGTGCCGACCGCGGCAGAGCAAGGCTTTCCGGGCTTTGAACTGGACGCCTGGGTGTCGCTATTTGCGCCGGCGGGCACGCCCGATGCCGTGGTGCAGAAGCTCAGCGCCGCGCTGGAGGCGGGCCTCAAGAAGCCAGAACTCATCAAGACCGCCAATGAGGCGGGCGTGCGGGTGAACTACCAGAACCCCGAGGAACTGGGCCGTACCGTCGCGCAGGACACGGCGCATTGGTCGCAGGTGATCAAGTCGGCCAACATCACGGTGAACTGAGGGCTGGCCGCCGCGCCAGGTAGTGACAGGCGCGGCAATCCAAAAGGGATGGGTGGTTCCCCGACTTCCAGCCCCGCCTAGCGCACCAGCTCGGCGTAGACCCGCTTGAACAGATCGAACCGGTCCTTCAACCCGACCACACCGCCGTTGATGCGGCGTGTGATCCTGGCGAAATCCTCAAGATCCTCGTCGTGGGTCCGGTCATCCGCCAATTCGTTCAAGCCGCGCGACTGCCAGAACCAGGCCGCGCTCAGTGCCGCCCATTTCGGATCGGCCAGCATCTCTGGCGCATTGATCAGGTCCACGCCCATGGCCTCCCCTGCCGAATCGTAGTTGCTGCGTCCGGTGAGCTGGATGATGCCCCGGCCGCGGAAGCGAAAGCCGTCATTGCTCGCTGCGTCGCCGTTGCCCATGCGGTTCGCGTACACCACGTTCGCGAGTTTCTGGGGATTGTTCACGTATGGCATCGCGGACGCCTCGTCCGGAAAGCGCCTCGGCCATATCCGGGTCAGCCGGCTGGCCGTCGAGTAATTAAGGTTTTCTTCCAGCCGGTTGTACTGCCCTGACTCGTAACCGGTCTGCGCGAGAAAGCTCGCAATCCGATCCGGCGTTTCGATTTCGTATTTCTGAAATGCCGGCGTAAGCGCGTCCACCCAAGCGGCGGGCGCCTTGCAGTTGGGAAAGATGCGCTGGAGCTGTTCGGAATTCAGCATGATGGATCCCCCCGTTGCTGGGGCTGCCGCCGGATGCCAGCGGTCAGAACAAATAGGGACGCCGTACGCGTCTTGTCGCGTTCAATCGATTGGCCGGCGGGGGCCAACGCAATTCTTCAGCCGTCTTACCCGCTTGCTAATACCCAGTCTGGAGTATGTCCAAAGCGATCCGCCGGTTGTAAGGCGTGGCTGACTTGACACCTGCCCGATCCAGCCGGACCATACTCCATCCACCCGGGGAGCTTCGCCAAGAAGCTGAGAATCCGTTGGCCTGCCTTCGCGGGCAATGCACGGCGACCCGTCGAACCTGATCCAGATAACGCTGGCGTAGGGATGGTGCGTGTGCTGCGGCGCCCGCGTCCCTGACGTCTGGAGCGCCTCACGATGCATTCCGACCTGCAAGCATTGGCTATCAATTCCCAGCACCTTCTCGCCGCCCTCCGCCGCGACGCGCCCCTGGTGCAGTGCCTGACCAATTTCGTCTCGATGAACTACGCGGCGAACGCCCTGTTGGCCGTCGGCGCGTCGCCGGCCATGGTGCATGCCGAAGAAGAAGCGCCTGAGTTTGCCCGGATCGCGGGCGCAGTGGTCATCAACATAGGCACGCTTTCTTCGCCCTGGTTGAAGAGCATGCTGTTGACGGCGCAAGCGGCGGCAGGAACGGGTACCCCTTGGGTGCTGGACCCGGTCGCGCATCACGCCACCACCTTTCGCCGGGATGCGATTCAGCAACTCCTGGACCTCCAACCCACCATCGTCCGTGGCAACGCGTCCGAGATCATTGCGCTGGCAGGCGGCCACAGCGCCGGCAAGGGTGTGGATGCCCGGGACGCCGTGGCGCAGGCGGAGCAGTCGGCTCGGGACATCGCCACGCAACGCCATACGCTGGTGGCAGTCACGGGCGAGGTCGATTTCGTCACGGATGGCGTCCGTGAGGTGCGCATCGCGGGTGGATCGCCGCTGATGCCGCGCGTGACCGCCACGGGCTGCGCGCTGAGCGCCGTGGTCGGCGCCTTTGCCGCCGTGTCGCCAGACGATGCGTTTGCCGCGGCCGTGGCCGCCCTGTCATGCTTTGCCGTTGCGGGCCAGCGGGCTGCAGCCCATGCCGAAGGACCGGGCTCGTTCGCGTGGCGATTCCTGGACGCGCTGGCAGCGCTGGACGCGGATTGCCTGACACGCGATTCCCCGCTGCTTTGATTTGATCCCGTGCATGTCACGGATAGGTCACACACCGTCCCCAAAATTCCTTCCTTCAACACGGAGGAAAGACGGTGAAGCCACACCTACGCAAGATCTTTGCAGTCACGGCCAGCTTTGCGCTGGTTGCCGGCCTGTCCGCCTGCGGCGGCGACGATGATGACGATGACACCACCGCGCCCGAAACCCCGCCGCAAACCAGCGTGCCGCAAGGCGCGACGCTGGACCTCGCGATCCTGGGCACGACGGACCTGCACGCCAATGTGCTGGGCTACGACTATTACAAGCTTGCCGAAGACAAGAGCTACGGCATGGACCGCACGGCCACGCTGATCGCCAATGCGCGCAAGCAGCACCCGAACACGCTGCTGTTGGACAACGGCGACACGGTGCAGGGCACGGCGCTGTCGGACTACCAGGCGCTGGTATCGCCCGTGCAGTGTTCCGACATGATTGCGATCTACAAGCAGATGAAGCTGCTGTCGTATGACGCGGCCACGATGGGCAACCACGAGTTCAACTACGGCCTGCCCTACCTGTCGCAGATCACCAATGTGGAATTTGGGCTGGCCGGCATCGGCAAGGGCACCGCGCAGACCAACCCGGCCGGCGCGAAGGATTGCGCGGCCCCGGCGTTCCCGTTCGTGTCGGCCAACGTCGTCTCGGCGGCTTCCAAGCAGCCTATCTTCAAGCCGTACGTTCTGCTGGAAAAAACCTTCAAGGCCACCGACACCAGCGGCAAGTCGATCGACGTTCCCGTCAAGGTGGGCGTGATCGGCTTTGCGCCGCCGCCCATCATGCAATGGGACAAGGCCAACCTGGAAGGCCACGTGGAAGTCACCGGTTGGAAGGAGACCGCGGCGCGCTACGTGCCGGAGATGAAGGCCGCTGGGGCGGACCTGGTGGTGGCGCTGGCGCACGGCGGCATCGACCTGGCCACCGCGTACAGCCCGGACATGGAGAATGGCGCGGGCTATCTCAGCCAGGTGCCCGGCATCGATGCGCTGATCACCGGTCACCAGCATCTGCTCTTTCCCGACACGAACGAGAAATCGCAGTTTGCCGGCCAGCCCGGCATCGAACTGGAAAAGGGCCTGATCAATGGCGTGCCGACGGTGCAGGCGGGTCAATGGGGCAACAACCTCGGCCAGATCACGCTGAAGCTGACGTACGACCAGGGCTGGAAGGTGCAAAAGGATGCAACGCAGGTGCAGCGCATCTCGACGCGCCTGACCGCGCAAAGCGGCTCCACGCCTGCGACCTACGTGGCGTCTGACACCGCCGCGCAGCAACTGGTGCAGACCGAGCACGCCGCGACCATCGACTACGTCAAGACGCCGATCGGCCAAAGCCAGTTCGACATGGCCACGTACTACGCGCTGGCGGGCGACGTGTCCGCGCTGCAGATCGTGAACATGGCGCAGATCGATTACCTGACCGATTACATCGCGAAGAACAGCCCGTCCTACGCGGGCCTGCCGATCCTGTCGGCCGCGGCGCCGTTCAAGGGCGGCCGCAACGGTCCCGGCGACTTCACGTACGTGAAACAAGGCAACGTCGCCATCAACAACGCGGCCGACCTGTACCTCTACCCCAACACGCTGCAAGTCGTGCGGGTCAGCGGCGACATCGTGCGCCAGTGGCTGGAGAAGACGGCCGAGCAGTTCAAGCAGATCGACCCCTCGCAGGTCGCGCCGCAGGACCTGATCGACACCGGCTTTCCGACGTTCAACTTCGATGTGCTGTATGCGGCGGGCAATGCGCTGCAGTATGAAATCGACGTGACCAAGCCCAAGGGCTCGCGCATCACGGCGCTGACGTACAACGGTGCACCGCTGGACCTGACGGCGCAGTTCCTGGTCGTGACCAACAACTACCGCGCCAGCGGTGGTGGTGACTTCCCAGGGTTGGCCGGCGGCAAGGGCGACATCGTGCTGCAGGCGCCGGACGCGAGCCGCGACGTGCTGATCAGCTTCATCAAGAAGAACCCCACGCTCGACCTGGCCACCTTTGGCCTGGATCGTAGCTGGCGTTTCGCGCAGGTCAGCGCGCTGGCCGGACCGGTGGTGTTTGCATCGGTGCCCGGTTCGCTTGCGATGGCAGCGGCGCACGGCGTGACCAACGTCTCGGTGTATGACGCGACGCCGGATCCGGTGACGCAGCTCTCGCGCTACGCGGTCGATCTCAGCCAGTAAGCGGGATCGGATCGGCGGGGCGTCCTGCAATGGGGCGCCCCGCCGCCTTACCGGTAATACACGCAGATCCGCTTGCCGCCGATCTCGTGCACGTCGATCGGCAGTTCGTACAGATCGCCCAGCACGTCCGGCCGGATCAGTTCGGCCGGGGTGCCATGCCGCGCGATCCGCCCCTGCCGCATTGCCACGATGCGATCCGCATAGCTGGACGCGAAATTGATGTCGTGCAGCACCAGCACCACCGTCTTGCCCAGCTCGTCCGCGGCGCGCCGCAGCGTCCCCATCATGGCGACCGCGTGCTTCATGTCCAGGCTGTTCAGCGGCTCGTCCAACAGCACGTAGCGGGTGTCCTGGCACAGCACCATGGCGACGAACGCGCGCTGGCGCTGGCCGCCGGACATCTCGTCCAGATAGCGGTCGGCAAGCGGCTCCAGATTCAGGTAGGCGATGGCCTGGTCGATGTGGACCTTGTCTTCCAGCGTCAGGCGCCCGCCCGTGTGCGGATAGCGGCCGAACGCCACCAGGTCTTTCACCGTCAGCCGTAGGGGCAGATGGTTGTCCTGGCGCAGGATGGCCAGGCGCCGGGCCAGCTCGCGGCTGTCCGCCCGCGTCACGTCCAGGCCTTCAACCAGCACCCGGCCCGCGCTCATGGGCAGCAGCCGGCTGACCATGGACAGCAAGGTGGATTTTCCCGCCCCGTTCGGTCCGATGATGGCGGTCACGCCGCCGGCCGGCAGGTCCAGGCTGACGTCCTCGATCACGACCGTGTCGCCGTACTGTTTGCTGACCTTCTGGATTTCTATCATCGGCGCCCCCTGCGCAGGATCAGGACGAGGAACATCACGCCGCCCACAAATTCAATCACCACGCTGACCGTGGTGTTTAGCCCCAGCACACGCTCCAGCAGCGTCTGGCCACCGACCAGGAAAATGACGCTTAGCAGCGTCGCGGCCGGCACCGTGTGCCGGTGCCTGTCGGAGCCCATCGCGTGGTACGCGAGATTGCTGACCAGCAGCCCGAAGAACGTCACCGGCCCGACCAGCGCCGTCGACACGGACACCAGCACTGCGATGGCGGCCAGCGTCAACATCAGGGTGCGGCGATAGTCCACGCCCAGGTTCAGCGCGATGTCGCGGCCCAGCGCCAGCACGTCATAGCGCCGGCGCATGCGCCAGATGAAGAGCGACGCAGCGCAGACGGCGGCCAGCGCGATAGGCAGCAGCTCGATGCGCACCGAATTGAAGCTGGCGAACATGCGGTCCTGCAAGACCAGGAACTCGTTCGGGTCGATCAGCCGCACCACGAAGTTCGACAGGCTGCGAAACAGCAGCCCGAAGATGATGCCCACCAGCATCATCAAGTGCAGACTGCGCACGGCGTCGGAGAACAGCCAGCGGAACAGCAGGCAGGCGAACGCCGTCATCGCGCACACTTCCAGCAGAAACGCCGCAACGGGGTGGCTGGCGGTGGCCGCCGCTTGTCCAAACCCGAAGACCACCACCGCCTGGATCAGCAGGTACAGCGCATCGAAGCCCATGATGGCGGGCGTGAGGATGCGGTTGTGCGTAATGGTCTGGAACAGCACGGAAGACACCGCCACGGCGTACGCCACCAGCAGCATGGCCAGCAGCTTGCCGCCGCGAAAGGGAATGACGAACGACCACTGGCCATTCGCGCCCAGCGTCATGAAGGCGACGATGCAAAGCAGCGCGCAGCCGGCCAGCGCCGCGAGGCGCCAGGTCTGCGGCGAGCGCGCGGGGGCCTGGAAAGTCGAGGTTTCAGCCAAGGCGGTTCCTCCGCGAGCGCAGCAGCCACAGGAACAGCACGCTGCCCAGCACGCCCACGACGGTGCCGATGGGGATTTCGTAGGGATGGATGACCAGCCGGCCGATGATGTCGCAGGCCAGCACGAACACGCCGCCCAGCAGCGCCACCCACGGAATGGCGCGGCGCATGTTGTCGCCCAGCACCAGGCTGACGGCATTGGGAACGATGAGACCCAGGAACGGTATGCCGCCGGCGGTCACGACCACCACGGCCGAGATGGCGGAAACGATCAAGAGGCCGACCAGCGTCAGCCTGGCATGGTTCAGTCCCAGGTTGGACGCGAACTCGCGGCCCATGCCGGCCACGGTGTATCGGTCGGCGGCGGCATAGGCCGCGCAGGCCAGCGCAAAACCGATCCACAGCAACTCGTATCGCCCGCGCAGCACGCCGGAGAAGTCGCCAGTAGTCCACGCATGCAAGGATTGCAGCAGGTCGAAGCGGTACGCCATGAAGGTGGTGACCGCGTGGATCACGCCGCCCAGAATCAGCCCTATCAGCGGCACGATGAACGGCGTGCGCAGCGGCACGCGGCGCAGCAGGGCCAGGAAAAGCAAGGTGCCGGCCAGGGCAAAGCCCGTGGCGGTCAACATCTTGCCGATCACCGGCGTGTCTGGCGCCAGCAGGGTAATGACCAGGATGCCGAGCGTGGCGGATTCGACGGTGCCAGCCGTCGTGGGCTCGACAAAGCGGTTGCGCACCAGCATCTGCATGATGAGGCCGGCGACGGCCAGCGCCATGCCGGCCAGCAACAGCGCAAGCGTGCGCGGAATGCGGCTGACCAGAAGCAGGCGCCAAGCACGCTCGCCCTCCTCGCCGCCGCCCCAGAGCGCGGTCCAGGGCATCTGGCCCGCGCCCAGGCTGATGCTGGCCACGCACAGCAGCAGCAACACCATCAACACGGCGGCCAGGCCGCCCCAACCACTGATTGCGCGCCGCCAGTTCACCGGCGGCCCTTCCCATCTTGCATGCTGCTTACTTTCCTTGCGACAACGCCGCGGCGATCTGATCCACGTTCTGCTGTATCGCAGTCAGGCCTGCGCTGCCCAGCAGATACCAGTTGAAGCCGTTCAGGTACACCACGCGCTGGTTCTTCCACGCCTTGGTCGGGCGCACCAGCTCGTTGTCCAGCATGCGCTGCGCCGACACGCCCTCGCGGCCGATGGCGGCGTCGCGGTCGATCACGAAGAGCCAGTCCGGATCGGTCTGTGCGATGAACTCAAACGAGATCGCCTGCCCGTGATTGGACACATTCAGGTCTGCCGCGGCGGGCTTGACGCCGAAAGCGTCGTGGATCACGCCAAAGCGCGAACCCGGGCCGTAGGCGCTCATCTTGCCGCCGGTTGTCAGCACGATCAGTGCCGTCCCGGCGTTGGCGGCCTTGTCCTTCAACGACGTGATCGACGCGTCCAGCGCAGCCAGCTTTTCGCGGGCCTCGGCCTGTTTGCCATAGATTGCGGCCAGCGTTTCGGTATTGCGCTTGACGCTGCCGACCAGATCCTTGGCATTGACCGTCAGATCGACCGTGGGCGCGATCTTGGACAGCTCGTCGTACTTGGGCGCGGAACGGCCCGCCACGAAGATGACCTGCGGCGCGGCCGCGTGAATGACCTCGTAATTGGGCTCGAACATCGTGCCCGCCTTGAGGTATCGCTTGTCGGCGTACTGGCTCAGATGCGGCGGCAGCTTGGCGGCGCTGGGCACGCCGGCCGGATCCACGCCGAGCGTATGCATGGTGTCGAGCACGGCCAGGTCCAGCACGATCGTCTTGGCCGGATTCGCAGGCACGGCGGTTTCGCCGCGCGCATGCTTGACCTGCG
>DALZRX010000050.1:11764-14881 GCA_032015805.1 Achromobacter sp. | reverse complement strand
CTGCACGACGAACTGCATGTCGACGATGTTCTCGTCCGTCGTGAGCATCAGCGCTTCAGGCAGGACCTTGTTGCGCGCGCCGCCACGGAAACCGACTTCGAACGTGCGCAGTTGCGACACGTTGACGATTTCATGGCTTTGAATGGGATAAGGCATGCGCCACTGGAAACCGGCTTGCGACGTGCTCTTGTATTTGCCGAACTGGGTCACGACCGCGACCTGGCCTTCTTGCACGATATAAAAGCCGCTGGCCAGCCAGATGCCCACCGCGACCAGGGCGATGACGCCCAGGCCGATGCGTGTGCCACGCGGCGATGGCGGCGTCATGCCACCACGATTGCCGGGCCGGTTGTTGCCGCCCCCGCCCTTGCGCCCGAACAGGTTCCCGATGCGATTGTTGAAATCGCGCCAGACCTCGTCGAGGTCGGGTGGGCCGTCTCCATTGCCTTGGGGCCGCTTGGGCGGCGGCTCGGAGCCATTGTTGTTTCCACGACCCCAACCGGGGTCATTCAGATTGAAGAGTTTGATAATTCGCGGCATTGTTTCCCACAATCTGTCCGGTCTCCGCAATTGCCCCGCGCAACGCATCCAAACCGGCGCGCTCGGTGGCGCTTACAAATACTCGCGCAATCGTACCATGTGCGTCGCGCTCCACCCGCGGTTCCAATCCCGCCCGGTCGATCTTGTTGTATACCAGAATGGTGGGAATCGCGGCAGCGCCTATTTCGGCGAGGACCTTGTTGACCTCAAAGATCTGCTCATCCCGTTGGGGGCTGGCCGAATCGACCACATGCAGGAGCAGATCGGCATGCACGGTCTCTTCGAGGGTGGCCCGGAAGGCGGCAATGAGATCGTGAGGCAGGTCGCGGATGAACCCCACCGTGTCGGACACCACCACCGATCCGGCGCCCTCGATCCAGATGCGGCGCGTGGTCGTGTCCAGCGTGGCGAACAACTGGTCGGCGGCGTAGGCATCGGCGCGGGTCAGGGCATTGAAGAGCGTGGACTTCCCGGCGTTGGTGTAGCCCACCAGGGAAACCGACAGCGCCCCGCCCCGCGCTCGCGCGCGCCGCTGCGTGACCCGTTGGCGTTCGACCTTGTCGAGCCGTTCACGCAGTGTCTTGACCTTGGCGCCGATCATGCGGCGGTCCATTTCGAGCTGGGATTCACCCGGACCTCGCATCCCGATACCGCCGCGCTGCCGCTCAAGGTGGCTCCACATGCGCGTGAGGCGCGTGGCCAGATGCTGAAGCTGGGCAAGCTCGACCTGCAGCTTGCCTTCGTGACTCTTTGCGCGCAGCGCGAAGATGTCCAGGATCAGGGCGACGCGATCCACCACGCGCAGGTTGAAGGCGCGCTCGAGGTTGCGCTGCTGGGCCGGCGACAGGGGTTGGTCGAAAAGGACGATATCGGCGAGCAGCGCCTGCGCCATCGCGACGCCCTCGTCCGCCTTGCCGGAACCAATGAAGAACTTGGCGTCGGGACGATCGCGCCGGGCCGTCAGGGTGCCCACGATTTCGGCGCCCGCGCCCCGGGCCAGCATGGCGAATTCCTCGGCATGGGCCGTGAAGTCAGGATCACCGAGATCCACGCTGATGATCAGAGCGCGCATACATGCACCATATTCGAGCCAAAGCGAAAATGCCCGCCGACGAGAACCGTCTGGCGGGCAATAAAAGGTAAAGCTGGAGCGAGATTACTCAGCAGGGACTTCCACTTGAAAATTGACGGCACGCGCGGGAACGACAGTCGAAATGGCGTGCTTGTAGACCATTTGGGTGACCGTATTGCGCAGCAGCACCACGTACTGGTCGAAAGATTCGATTTGCCCTTGAAGCTTAATACCGTTCACGAGGTAGATCGACACGGGCACATGATCCTTGCGCAGCGTGTTGAGGAACGGATCTTGCAGAGTTTGCCCTTTATTGCTCATTGGCCAGGCTCCATTTGTTTGTTATTGAGTGGTGGCGTGCTTTTTGTACTGGTGGTGCACGCCGAAACACGTACTCTACAGGGTTTTCCCGGCCCGTGCTACTTGGCCGGGAAGCAAAAATGAGACCAGAGTTTTCCAGCTTGGAAGCCTCTGAAAATCACGCTTGCAGGACCTTTTCGAGCGCTTGCAGAAGCAGGTCACACTGGTCTTCAGTACCCACCGTGATGCGCAGAAACTGATCGATCCTGGCATGTCGGAAATGGCGCACGATGATGCTGCGCTCACGCAGGGCGGCGGCCAGCATCGCGGCGTCCTCGGACTGATGGCGCGCGAACACGAAGTTCGCCGCCGATGGGAGCACCTCGAAGCCCAGCGACTCCAGCCCTGCCGTCATGCGGGATCGGGTCTCGATCACGGCTTTGCGGGTCTGCTCAAAGTACTCCGTATCTTCCAGGGCCGCCACTGCGCCGGCGGATGCCAACCGATCGATGGGGTAGGAGTTGAAACTGTTCTTTACGCGCTCGAGGCCGTCGATGAGCGCGGCGCTGCCGACCGCAAAGCCCACGCGCAGACCGGCGAGCGAACGCGACTTGGAGAGCGTCTGCACGACCAGCAGGTTGTCGTATCGCGAGACCAGCGGGATTACCGAATCGGCGCCGAAATCAACATACGCCTCGTCCACAACGACGACCGTATCGGGGTTGCCCGCGACGATGCGTTCAACCTCGGCCGCGCTGAGCGCTCGGCCGGTAGGTGCGTTGGGATTCGGGAAGATGATGGCGCCGGCCTGACCATGGCGCGCCGGCAGGTAGTCGTCGACGTCGATGCGCAAGTCCGCGGTGAGCGGCATCGTTTCGAAATCGATGCCGTACAGCCCGCAGTACACCGGATAGAAGCTGTACGTGATGTCCGGAAAGCGCAGCGGCCGGTCATGCTTGAGCAGGGCCAGGAAAGCGTGCGCCAGGACCTCGTCGGATCCATTGCCCACAAATACCTGTTGCGGCTGCGCGCCAACCGCCGAGGCGATCGCCTCGCGCAGGCGGTCCGAGGACGGGTCCGGATAAAGCTTGAGCGTGTCGTCGCAGGCCGCGCGGATCGCATCGAGCACCTTGGGCGACGGCCCGTAAGGATGCTCGTTGGTGTTCAGCTTGACCAGGTTCTGAAGCTTGGGCTGCTCGCCCGGC
>DALZRX010000050.1:4357-11754 GCA_032015805.1 Achromobacter sp. | reverse complement strand
GACCACGGGACTCCAGAAACGGCTCATGGATCAGCTTTCCTGCGCGTAGGGGTTATGCGATGACTTGAATTCAATACGCAGCGGCGTGCCGGCCAGGTCGAACGCATTACGGAAACGCGTTTCGAGATAACGGCGGTACGAGTCGGGAATGGCGTCCAGCGCATTGCCGTGAATGACGACCAGCGGCGGGTTCTGCCCGCCCTGGTGCGCGTAGCGCATCTTGGGACGGAAGATGCCCTTGCGCGGAGGCTGCTGCTGCTCGACCGCCGCCTGCAGTTCACGCGTCAGCTTGGGCGTGGACAGCTTGGCAAACGCGGCGGCGTGCGCGGCATTGATGGACTTGAGCACGGGCTTGATGCCCTGCCCGCGCAGCGCGGAAATGGTGTGCACGCGCGCGAACGACAGGAACCGCAGCTTGCGGTTGAACTCGCGCTCGATGCGTTCCTTTTCTTCGCCGTCCAGGCCATCCCACTTGTTGATGGCCACCACGACGGCACGCCCGGTTTCCAGCACGAACCCGGCGATGTGCGCGTCCTGCTCGGAGATTTCGGTTTGCGCGTCCAGCATCAGCAGTACGACGTTGCTGGCCTCGATGGCCTGCAACGTCTTGATGACGGAAAACTTTTCGACCGCTTCAAACACCTTGCCGCGCTTGCGCAGGCCGGCTGTGTCGATCAGCGTGTAGCGCCGGCCGTCACGCTCGAAATCGATTTCGATCGCGTCGCGCGTCGTACCCGGCATGTCGAACGCAATCACGCGCTCTTCGCCCATGAACGTGTTGATGAGGGTCGACTTGCCGACGTTCGGACGGCCCACGATCGCAAGCTTGATGCGGTGATCGTGCTCGCCTTCTTCGGCCGGTTCTTCTTCGACGGGCGGCTCGGCCAGATCCTTGAGCGCGAGCTCGATCAGGTCCACGATGCCGTCACCGTGCGCCGCCGAAATCGGAAAGGGCTGGCCAAGGCCGAGTTCGTGGAACTCGGCGATGGCGGGACCGAGACCCATGCCTTCGGCCTTGTTCACGGCCAGCAGCACGCGCTGCTGACCCGACTTGCGCAGCAGTTGCGCGATCTCGTGGTCGTGCGAGTTGATGCCGGCGCGCGCATCCACCAGGAACACGACGACGTCTGCCTCGGCGATGGCCTGCCGGGTCTGGCGCGCCATCTCCAGCAGGATGCCGTCCTTGGCCACGGGCTCGAAGCCGCCGGTATCGATGGCGATGAACGGGATATCGCCCACCCTGCCCTCGCCGTAGTGGCGATCGCGGGTCAGGCCGGAATAATCGGCCACCAGCGCGGCGCGCGATCGCGTCAGGCGATTGAAAAGGGTCGACTTCCCCACATTGGGGCGACCGACCAGGGCAACGACAGGCTTGAAGGACACGGTAAAAGGCTTTGGTTTATAAGTTTCAGTTGGTGCCGATCATGACGAGATTGCCATTGCCCGTCTGGACCAGCACGCCTTGGGGGGTCGTCTGCGGCGGTGACACGACAGCGCCGCCGCCCACCGACAGGCGCGCCATCAGGCTGCCGTCGCTGCGCGACAGGAAGTGGACATAACCGTCCAGGTCGCCAACGGCCAGCGCTCCCCCCAGCATAGCCGGTGCGGTGAGTTGGCGGTTCTTCAGCGCACCCTGCTTCCAGAGATTGCCGCCATTATCCAGCGCAAACGCGTTCACCACGCTGTTCTGGTCGGCGGAATAGGCAAAACGGTCATCCAGCGTCAGGCCGCTGACGCTGGAGAAGTCCTTGGCCCAGAGCGGACGGCCGCCGGCGGTGACGTCAAAGCAGACGATGCGTCCCTGATAAGCAACCGCGCACAGCAGGTTGCCCGCGATGCGAGGCGCACCCACAACGTCGGTCAGGCGCTCGAGGTCGCTGGCGCCGCGCGGGGTCGCCACGGTGCCTTCCCATTGCACGTTGCCGCTGTTGGAGGCGATGGCAAGCAGCTTGCCGCCGGGCAGCCCCGTGATGACCAGGCCTTCGGCCAAGACCATCTGCGATACGCTGCGCAAGGCGAGCGACGGTCCCGGACGCTGCACGCTCCAGACGCGTTCGCCGCTGTTGGCGTCGAAGGCCTGGATGCGATAGTCGCCGCTGCGCACCACGACGATGCCATAGCCGACAACCGGCGGGATGGTGACATCGCTGGTGGCGCGGACCTTCCACTTCACCTTGCCGGTGTCGTCGAATGCGATGACGTCGCCGTTGGGAGAAGCCACGGCGGTGGTGGTGCCGTCGCTGCCGGCGCCCGCCGAGAGCTTGCCGTCGGTCTTGGCCTTCCAGATGGCGCGGCCACTTTGCAGGTCGAATTTGCCGACAGAGCCGTCAGGCGTCGCGGCATAGACGGCATCGCCCAGGACGGTGGGCGCAAAGCCCAGGCCTGAGCCGCTGCCAATGGACGTGGACCACACTTGGCGCACGGACATGCCGGCCTTGTATTCGGTCAGGGGAGCCGGGTCGTAGCGGCCATCGTCATGGGAGAACATACCGCAGCCGCCCAAGGCAAGCAGGCTTGCCAGCAAGACGGCGCCGCGCCACGAACGGGCAGGTGCAAATTTACGCATTACAGTCACGCTCCGCTCAAGGCATCCAGTTTCAGTTGCACAACCTGGGTCAGGGGATTGGCCTGACCCAGGCCATCGATGGCACTTTGCCAAGCGGCGCGCGCTTCGTCGCGCTTGCCTTGCGCGGCCAGGACGTCGCCGCGGCGGTCGGCAAACAAGGCGGCAAAGGCGGCAGGCGGATTGTTCAACTGCGCCAGCGCGGCATCGTATTGCTTCTGGTCCAGCATCATGCCTGCCAGGCGCAGGCGCGCCACGGCTTGCATGGAGGGGTTCTTGCCTTGGCCAGCCAGCCATTCGAGCTGTTCGCGGGCGCCAGCGTCATCCTTCTGAGCCTGCAGGGCCTGGGCTGCCACGAGGGCGCCGCGCGCGGCATAGCCGGTGTTGGGATATTTATCGCGCAGCGTCGCGGCGGCAGTCTTGATGCGCACCGAGGAATCCGCGCCGCCGAGGCGAGCGGCGTCTTCCAGCGCCTCGAAGTAGCCCATGGCCTGATTGGCCTGATGCGATTCGTACGCTTTCCAGCCCCACCAGCCGCCCCAGGCCAGGAGCACCACCGTCGCCAGCGTCAGCAGCAGCGTCCCGTAACGGGCCCACCACGCCTTGATCGCGTCGAGTTTTTCCTGTTCTTCAAGATCGTATGCCATGCGTTAACCCTTGTTGTTCAATGCGTCGGCCAGCGTTGCCAGCGGAACCTGTTGCTGCGCCGATTCACCCTGCTCTTCTGCGCGCAGGAATTTGACGCTGGCGGTCTGCGACGCCACTTCGTCGGCGCCAAGGATAACCGCAACGCGGGCGCCGCTGGCATCCGCGCGCTTGAATTGCGACTTGAAGCCCGCCGATCCGGCGTGCACGATGACCGAAAGGCCCGCGTCGCGCAGGTCTTCACTGACCCGCGCGGCCAGGCGCTGCGCCTCTTCGCCCTGATGCACGATGTAGACATCGCATTCGGCCGGCGCGGCGATTTCGACGCTTTGCTCCCAGAGGTCGAGCAGGCGTTCCATGCCGATGGCAAAGCCCACGGCGGGCGCCGGCTTGCCGCCCAGCAGTTCGACAAGGCCGTCGTAGCGGCCGCCGCCGCAAACCGTACCTTGCGAGCCGAGGCGGTCCGTGACCCATTCGAAGACGGTGAGGTTGTAGTAATCCAGACCGCGGACCAGGCGCGGGTTCAGGCGGTATTCGATGCCGGCGTCGGTCAGGCGCTGGCACACGCCCTCGAAGTGGGCGCGGGACTCTTCGCCCAGGAAGTCGAACAGGCGCGGGGCGCTGTCAGCCATTTCCTGCATGGCGGGGTTCTTCGTGTCCAGCACGCGCAGCGGGTTGCTGTACATCCGGCGCTGACCGTCTTCGTCCAGGATGTCGCGATGCTTTTCCAGATGCTGGATCAGCGCGGCGCGATGGGCGGCGCGCTCGGCGGGCTGGCCCAGCGAATTCAGTTCCAGGCGCACATCCTTCAGACCAAGCAGCTTCCAGAGGCGGCCCAGCATAACGATAAGTTCCGCGTCCACGTCGGGACCGGCAAAGCCGAGCGCTTCGACGTCGATCTGGTGGAACTGCCGATAGCGGCCGCGCTGCGGGCGCTCGTGGCGGAAGACGGGGCCGATGGAGTAGACGCGCTGCGGGCGGTCATAAAGCAGGTTGTGCTCGATGGAAGCGCGCACGATGCCCGCGGTCATCTCGGGGCGCATGGTCAGCGACTCGCCGTTGAGCGCGTCGGTGAACGTGTACATCTCTTTTTCGACGATGTCGGTGACTTCGCCAATGCCGCGCGCGAACAGTCGCGTATGCTCAAGCACGGGCGTGCGCACATTGCGATAGCCATAGCCGCGCAGCCAGCCGCGCACGATTTCCTCGAATTGCTCCCAGCGGGCGCTAGCTCCCGGCAGCAGATCATTCATGCCGCGTATGGCGGCGACTTTCTGGAAAGCTTGAGTCATCTTGATCATGCCGCCGGCGCGCCCGAGAAGCGCGCCGGTGGCTACACCCTTACTTTAATGAGAGGCGAGCGCGCCATACCGGCGCGCAACGTATTCTTCAACGATGGCCTGGAACTCTTCGGCGATATGGTCGCCCTTGAGCGTTACCGTGCGCTCGCCGTCGACGAACACCGGCGCGGCCGGCACTTCGCCGGTGCCCGGCAGGCTGATGCCGATGTCGGCATGACGGCTTTCGCCCGGCCCATTGACCACACAGCCCATCACCGCGACGTTCATCGACTCAACACCGGGATACTGCGTGCGCCACACCGGCATCTGCCGGCGCAGGTACGACTGGATGCTGTCGGCAAGTTCCTGGAAGAACGTGCTGCTGGTGCGGCCGCAACCCGGGCAGGCGACGACCATGGGCGTGAACGCGCGCAGGCCCATGGTTTGCAGGATCTCCTGCGCGACGATGGCCTCGCGGCTGCGCTCGCCGCCCGGTTCGGGGGTGAGCGAAATACGGATGGTGTCGCCGATGCCCTGCTGCAGCAGCACGGCGAGCGCGGCCGTGGAGGCCACGATGCCCTTGCTGCCCATGCCGGCCTCGGTGAGGCCCAGATGCAGGGGATAGTCGCAACGGGCGGACAGGTCGCGGTAGACGGCGATCAGGTCCTGCACGTGGCTGACCTTGCACGACAGGATGATCGCGTCGCGCCGCAGGCCGAGTTCTTCGGCGCGCTGCGCATTGCTGATGGCCGAGACGACAAGCGCGTCGCGCATGACGGCCTGCGCTTCCCAAGGCTGGGCGCGCCGGCTGTTCTCGTCCATCTTGCGCGCCATCAGCTCGTGGTCGAGGCTGCCCCAGTTGACGCCGATGCGCACCGGCTTGTCGTAGCGGCAGGCCACTTCGATCATCTGCGCGAAGTTGTCGTCGCGGCGTTTGCCACCGCCCATGTTGCCCGGGTTGATCCGGTACTTGGACAGCGCCTGGGCGCATTCCGGAAACTGCGTCAGCAGCTTGTGACCGTTGTAGTGGAAGTCGCCCACGAGCGGCACGTTCACGCCCATGCGGTCGAGCTGTTCACGGATGGCGACGACCTCGCGGGCAGCTTCGGGCGTATTCACGGTGATGCGCACGAGCTCGGAGCCGGCCTGCGCCAGCTCCTTGACCTGGATCGCGGTAGCGATGGCGTCCGCGGTGTCGGTGTTGGTCATGGACTGAACCACGACCGGGGCGTCTCCGCCCACCGTCACGACACGATCGCCCCACTTCACCGCGACGGATCGCGTGGCACGGCGCCCTGCGGCTCCCACCGAGGGAGGCGGCGCGTCGTGGCAAGGCAAAGAAGAATCTTGCATCGGTTGGAACCGGGTTACTTGGTCGGCTTCGGCAGCCAGTCAGCCGGCAGCCATTGCTGCGGCAACCAGCCTTGCCAGAAGGCATACGCCACGGCGGCGGCCAGCACCAGCACGATGGCGATCAGCCATCCCCACGACGTCGTGGACGAACGGTCGTCGTCGGCGCTGGATTGGGGGATGGAATGCGCTGAATGCAGCGAACTGGGGCTGAGCTTGGCCGGGCCGGTGGCGCGGGCCTTGGGATCGAGCGAATCGACGATGGCCTGCGCGTCGGCGCCAAGCAGGCGCGCATAGTTGCGGACCAGGCCGCGCAAGGAAACGCCGGTGGGCAGGTTGTCCCACTGCTCGTTCTCCAGGGCTTCGATCTGCTTGGTGGAAAACTTGATGCGGCTGGAGACTTCGTCGAGCGACCAGCCCTTGGACTGGCGCAATCCGCGCAAGGCGGCGCCCACGCTGCCCACGGCGCCGGCGGACGTGTCGGAAACTGCAGAAGCGAAATCCTGCGTCATGCGTGCACCTGTCTAATTGGTATGGTCTGGCGCTGTGCGGCATTGCGCTCGGTAATCCGAGTGCGGTCCCGCACCTCTCCGGCCAGTTGGCCGCAAGCCGCATCGATGTCGTCCCCCCGGGTCTTGCGGACCGTGGTGATGATGCCCGCGTCCATGAGACGCTGGGCAAACACCTTCACCCGCGCGGAGGCCGATCGCTTCAGGCCGGACGCCGGGAATGGGTTGAACGGGATGAGGTTCAGCTTGCAGCGCACCTGGCGTGCAATGTGGATCAGTTCCTTGGCGTGCTGGTCGGTGTCGTTGATGCCGTCCAGCATGCAGTATTCAAACGTGATGAAGTCGCGCGGCGCAAACGCAAGGTAGCGTTCGCAGGCGGCCAGCAACTCCTTCAGCGGGTATTTCTTGTTCAGCGGCACGAGCTCGTCGCGCAGCGCGTCGTTGGGCGCGTGCAGCGATACGGCCAGTGCCACGGGACAGTCTTGCGACAGGCGGTCCATCATGGGGACCACGCCGGACGTGGACACCGTGACGCGGCGGCGCGACAGGCCATACGCGTTGTCATCCAACATCAGGCGCAGCGCGGGCAGGACCTGGTCGTAGTTGAGCAGGGGTTCGCCCATGCCCATCATGACGACGTTGCTGATGACGCGTGTGTCTTCGGTGGCGCGGGCGCTTTCAAGGCGGGCCGTGCCGATGTCGGCCTCGAGCACGCGCTTGGCCCACCACAACTGGCCGATGATTTCGCTGGTCTTCAGGTTGCGGTTGAAGCCCTGGTGCCCGGTCGAGCAGAAGCGGCAGTTCACCACGCATCCGGCCTGGCTGGAAATGCACAGCGTGCCGCGGTCGTCTTCAGGGATGAAGACGGTTTCGATGGCATTGCCCTGCCCCACGTCGAACAGCCACTTGCGGGTACCATCGGTCGAGCGCTGCTCGACGTTGACGGGCAATGCCTCGATGCGGCAATGCGTCGCAAGCTGGCTGCGGAAATCGCGGGCCAGGTCGGTCATGGCGTCGAACGAATCGGCGCCGCGCTGGTGCATCCAGCGC
>DALZRX010000050.1:2363-4347 GCA_032015805.1 Achromobacter sp. | reverse complement strand
GTGGATGTTGATTTCGGGGAAGAAGAAAGCCACTTCGACAGCGGCCGTTTCCGGAGCGTCGGAGCCGTGAACGGCGTTGGCGTCGATGCTGTCGGCGAAGTCGGCGCGGATGGTGCCGGCCTCAGCCTTCTTGGGGTCGGTGGCGCCCATCAGGTCGCGGTTCTTCTGGATGGCTTCTTCGCCTTCCAGCACTTGCACGAACACGGGGCCCGAGATCATGAAGTCGACCAGGTCCTTGAAGAAGGGACGGGCGGAGTGCACGGCGTAGAAACGCTCGGCGTCGGCGCGCGACAGTTGGGTCAGGCGGGCGGCGATGACCTTCAGGCCGGCTTGCTCGAAACGGCCGACGATCTGGCCGATCACGTTCTTGGCGACGGCGTCGGGCTTGATGATCGAGAGGGTGCGTTGGATGGACATAAAGGACTCCGAAAACTGATTTCTGACGGGTTTCTAGTTAATTGCCTGGCGGGGCTCTGTGCTTGTCGATGCCGCCCTTGGATGTCACCGTTCGGTGCCACGTCAAGCGCCATCGCGCCGTTGGCACGCAGGAGATCCGAAACGCATGGGTGTCTCGGGCCATCCTGAACCACCGACCAAGACAGGATTCGACACTGCCGACCTGTCGGACGCATCCTGGAATGCCAGCGGGATTCCGGCTGCAGACGAATCCAATGATTCTGCCCGCATTTCCGAAGGAATCCTCAATGAATTCAGGGACTTCTAAAAGGTTTACAGTAACCCGGTATTCTAACACGCTGAGAAGACCGCATTACATCTTAAAATGAGCGGTTTGCTGCCCGCTTCCTACCCGGGCGCCCCTGTCTGCCGGAACTTAGTAATGACTCAAGCTGCTCCCCCGAACGCCGCGCCCATCGCCGGCGAAACCCCGGAACTCTCCAAGAGCTTCGAACCCTCCGAACTGGAATCCCGCTGGTACGCCGAGTGGGACAAGCGCGGGTATTTCGCCGCCGGCCAGCACGTGAAAACGGGGACGGAAAGCCAGCCGTACGTCATCCAGTTCCCGCCGCCCAACGTGACCGGCACCCTGCACATGGGTCACGCCTTCAACCAGACCATCATGGATGGCCTGGTGCGCTACCACCGGATGTCGGGCGACGACACTGTCTTCATTCCCGGCACCGATCACGCCGGCATCGCCACGCAGATCGTCGTTGAAAGACAGCTCGACGCGCAAAAGGTTTCGCGCCACGACCTGGGCCGCGAGAAGTTCGTCGAGAAAGTGTGGGAATGGAAGGAAAAGTCGGGCAGCGCCATCACGGGGCAGGTCCGCCGCCTGGGCGCGTCGGCCGACTGGCCGCGCGAATACTTCACCATGGACGACCGCATGTCGCGCGGCGTGGTGGAAACGTTTGTTCGCCTGCATAAACAGGGACTGATCTATCGCGGCAAGCGCCTGGTCAACTGGGATCCCAAGCTGCTGACGGCCGTTTCCGACCTGGAAGTGCAGTCCGAAGAAACCGACGGCCACATGTGGCACATCCTTTACCCGTTCGTCGACGGCCCGCAGACGATCGTCGACAAGGATGGTCAGACCGTCACGCTGCGCGGCATGACCATCGCCACGACCCGGCCGGAAACCATGCTGGCCGACGGCGCGCTGTGCGTGCATCCTGACGATCCGCGCTACAAGCACCTGGTGGGCAAGAAAGTCGAGCTGCCGCTTTGCGACCGCAACATTCCCATCATCGCCGACGATTTCGTCGACCCCGAGTTCGGTACGGGCTGCGTGAAGATCACGGGCGCCCACGATTTCAACGACTACGCCTGCGCGATGCGCCACGATCTGCCCCTGATCGTGATCTTCACGCTGGACGCGCACATCAACGAAAACGGCCCCCAGCAGTTCCAAGGCATGGAACGCTACGAGGCCCGCAAGGCCGTAGTCGCGCAACTGGATGCCGAGGGCTATCTGGTCAAGGTCGAGCCGCACAAGATGATGCAGCCCAAGGGCGACCGCACCGGC
>DALZRX010000050.1:1425-2353 GCA_032015805.1 Achromobacter sp. | reverse complement strand
CATCTACAACCAGTGGCTCAACAACATCCAGGACTGGTGCATTTCGCGCCAGCTCTGGTGGGGCCACCAGATCCCGGCCTGGTATTCGGAAGACGGCCAGGTGTTCGTCGCCCACGACGAAGCCGGCGCGATCGAACAGGCACGCGCGGCGGGCGTCACGGGTCCGCTCACGCGCGACCCGGACGTGCTGGACACCTGGTTCTCGTCGGGCCTGGTGCCTTTCACGACGCTGGGCTGGCCGGAAAACACGCCGGACCTGCAGCGCTACCTGCCCTCCAGCGTCCTGGTCACGGGCTTTGACATCATCTTCTTCTGGGTGGCGCGCATGGTCATGCTGACCACGCACCTGACCGGCCAGATTCCGTTCAAGCACGTCTACGTGCACGGCCTCATCCGCGATGCCGACGGCCAGAAGATGAGCAAGTCCAAGGGCAACACGCTCGACCCCGTGGACCTGATCGACGGCATCGACCTGGACGGCCTGACGGCCAAGCGCACCTACGGTCTGATGAACCCGAAACAGGCTGGCGCGATCGAAAAAGCCACGCGTCGCCAGTACCCGGACGGCATTCCCGCCTACGGCACCGACGCGCTGCGCTTCACCATGGCCGCCTACGCCACGCTGGGCCGCAACATCAACTTCGACCTGAAGCGTTGCGAGGGCTACCGCAATTTCTGCAACAAGCTCTGGAACGCCACGCGCTTCGTGCTGATGAACACCGAAGGCCATGACCTGACGGTGCCGGACGCCGGCGAGCTGTCCTTCGTGGACCGCTGGATCGTCAGCCAGATGCAGACGCTGGAGGCCGACGTCGCGCGCGGTTTCGCCGACTACCGCTTCGACAACATCGCCAACGCGCTCTACCGCTATGTGTGGGACGAATACTGCGACTGGTACCTGGAACTGGCCAAGGTGCAGATCCAGACC
>DALZRX010000050.1:0-1415 GCA_032015805.1 Achromobacter sp. | reverse complement strand
CCGGCGCAGCAGCTCGGCACCCGCCGCACCCTGATCCGCGTGCTCGAATGCGTGTTGCGCCTTGCGCACCCGATCATTCCGTTCATCACGGAAGAGCTGTGGCAGAAGGTGTCCGTCGTTGCCGGCAAGCGCAAGGAAGGCGTCGCGGACAGCGTCAGCGTGCAGCCCTATCCGAAGGCCGATCCGGCCAACGTGGACGCCGCCGCTGAAGCCGAGGTCGCCGAACTGAAGGCGCAGGTCGAGGCCGTGCGCGCGCTGCGCGGCGAGATGAGCCTGTCGCCCGCCCAGAAGGTGCCGCTGTGCGCCCAGGGCGATGCGCCCATGCTGACCCGCAATGCACCGTACCTGGCTGCGCTGGCCAAGCTGAGCCAGGTCGACGTGCTGGACGCGCTGCCGGACGCCGGCGCGCCGGTGCAGGTCGTGGGTTCCAGCCGCCTGATGCTGCACGTTGAAATCGACGTGGCCGCCGAGCGCGTGCGTCTGGACAAGGAAATCGCCCGCCTCGCCGGCGAAATTGCCAAGGCTCAGGGCAAGCTGTCCAACGCCAGCTTCGTCGAGCGCGCCCCCGCGACCGTCGTCGAACAGGAAAAGGCCCGCATGGCGCAATTCAGCGAGACCCTGGAGAAGGTGAAGGAGCAGCGCGCCAAGCTCGGCGACTGACCCCTCGCTTCACGCACGCCTCAGAAACCCCGGACGCTGTTCCGGGGTTTTTGTTTTGGGCGCTGCGGCATTCAGACGCCGCCGTCCGTCATCCTGTACCAGCTCACCACCGCATTGACGTACAGCCGGCGCAGCGGATAGAGCGGGAACGGCACGATCGGGGATGGCGGGACCGGCAGCGCACTGGCATCGCCCGTGGCCACGTATTGCGCCATCGCGATGCCCATGCAGGTCTGCAGGCCGACGCCGCGGCCCTGGCAGCCGATGTCCACCAGCAGCCCGGGCTGCGGTTCATGCAGATGCGGCAGGTAGTCGCGCGTGACGGCGACCCGGCCACACCAGCGGAATTCGAAAGGCGTGCCGGCCACCTGCGGGAACATCTTCACCATCACGCGTTCCAGATGCGCCCAGTCCGAATCGCCCTTGGGTTCGCGGAAGGGGCCACGGCCACCCATCAGCAACCGTCCCTGGTGATCCAGGCGGAAATACAAAAGAAGGTTGCGCGTGTCTGACGTGACATGGCCCTCGGGAAATATGCCCGCGCGGATGCGGTCAGGCAGCGGCACGGTCGCCACCTGGAACGTGTTGGCGTCAATGATGGACGGCTTCAGGCCGGGCCACAGGTCACCGCCGTAAGCATTGGTGCACATCACCACGCGATCGGCGGAAACCGAGGGACTGCGGGCCGTGGACGCCGTCCATTTGCCGCCGTCGCGCCTCAAGCCGGTGACGGGCGTGTCGGTGTGCAGCACGGC
>DALZRX010000049.1:0-14901 GCA_032015805.1 Achromobacter sp. | reverse complement strand
GCCGCCTACCAGCAGACGCTGCAGGCGGCGGCGCGCGCCCCCGGCAAGACCATGCGCAACCAGGGCGACGCCGCGCAGACGTGGGCCAAGGCGCCCGACAGCGATCGTCTGGCCGCGGAATACTACGTGCCCCATCTGGCGCACGCGTCGATGGAGCCTCCCGTCGCCACCGTGCAGATCAAGGGCAATACCGCCGAGGTCTGGACGTCCATCCAGAACCCGGTCGCTGCCCGGGATGCCGTGGCGGCTCGCCTCAAGCTGGAACCGGCCAACGTCAAGGTCAACGTGCTGCTGCTGGGTGGCGGCTTCGGCCGCAAGTCCAAACCCGACTTCGTGGACGAAGCCGCCATCGTGGCCCGCGCCATGCCCGAAGGCACGCCGGTCAAGCTGGTCTGGACGCGCGAGGACGACATCCATCACGACTACCTGCACACCGTGTCGGTCGAGCGCCTGGAAGCGGTCATCGATGCGCAGGGGCAGGTCCAGTCCTGGCTGCACCGAAGCGCCGCCCCCACCATCGCATCGCTCTTCGCGCAAGGCGCCAAGGGCCAGCAGATGTTCGAGTCCGCGATGTCGGCGATCAACATGCCCTACCGCATTCCGAACGTGCGCGTGGAAACCGCCGAAGTCGACGCCCACGCCCGCATCGGGTGGTTCCGGTCGGTCGCCAACATTCCCCATGCGTTTGCGGCCCAGTGCTTCATTGACGAACTGGCGCAGCGCGCGGGCAAGGATCCCAAGTCGTTTGCGCTGGATCTCATCGGCCCCGCCCGCCAGATCGACCCCGGCACGCTGGCCGACACCTGGAACTACACCGAGTCCCCTGAACGCTATCCCTATGACACGGGCCGCCTTCGCGGCGTCATCGAGGCCGCCTGCAAAGGCGCCGGATGGGGCCGCACGCTGCCCAAGGGCCACGGCCTGGGACTGGCCTTCTGCTACAGCTTCATGAGCTATACGGCCACGGTCGTCGAGGTAGCGGTGGACGACAAGGGCGAAGTCCGCGTCGTCGCCGTGGACATGGCCATGGACTGCGGCCCGCAGATCAACCCCGAACGCATCCGCGCGCAAATGGAAGGCGGCGCCATCATGGGTCTCAGCCTGGCGCTGACCAGTGAAATCACCTTCGAAAAAGGCCGTGTGAAGCAAAGCAACTTCCACGACTACGAAGTGCTGCGCCACAACGCCTCGCCGCGCGTGATCCGCACGCACCTGGTCAACGACGACCACGCGCTGCCGCCGGGCGGCGTGGGCGAACCACCGGTGCCGCCGGTGGCCCCCGCGTTGTGCAATGCCATCTTCGCCGCGACGGGCAAGCGCATCCGCAGCCTGCCAGTCCGCAAGGTGGCCTGAGCCAAAAGCCCATGTCCATGACCCAAACAGGATCGCCCGCCATGACCGCTTTTCCGAGCCTCAAGGAGCATGCCGATGGAAAGCGTTGACGTGCGCGTGCTACGCGCGGCGCGCGATTGGCATGTTGCCGGGCATCGCCTGATGCTGGCCACCGTCGTCAAGACATGGGGTTCGTCGCCGCGGCCCGTCGGCTCCATGATGGTGCTGCGAGAGGACGGCCGCTGCATCGGCTCGGTGTCCGGCGGCTGCATCGAGGACGACCTGGTCCACCGCTACACCCGGGCCTACGGCGACGGCGCCATCCCGGCAACGCCGCCGGAGCTCGTCCGCTACGGCGTCACGGCCGATGAGGCACACCGGTTCGGGCTGCCTTGCGGCGGGACGCTGGAGCTGTTGCTGGAGTTTGCGCCGGATGCCGCGGCGCTCGATGCGCTGGTCCGGCGGCTTGAGGCGGGCCAGCTTGTACAACGCACAGTCGATTGCGCCACTGGCGCCGTGACGCTTGGCGACGCCTGCGCGCCTGCGGCCCTGCATTTTGACGGCGTCACCCTGTCCAGCACACTGGGACCGCAATACCGGTTGCTGCTCATCGGCGCGGGATCGCTGGCCGAGTACGTCGCCACGATGGCGCTGTTCAATGACTTTGCGGTCACCGTATGCGATCCACGCATCGAGCATCTGGGCACCTGGTCCGTGGACGGCGTGGCGTTCACCACCGAAATGCCCGACGACGCGGTGCGCGCGCTGAACCCCGACTCCCGCACCTGCATCGTGGCGCTGAGCCACGACCCCAAGCTCGACGACATGGCCCTGCTGGAAGCGCTGCACAGCCCCGCCTTCTACGTAGGCGCCATCGGCTCACGCCGCAACGCCGCCACCCGGCGGCAGCGCTTTATCGAACACTTCGACGAAACGGAAGACTCGTTGCAGCGGCTGCACTCTCCCGTCGGGCTGCACATCGGCAGCAAAACGCCCGCCGAAATCGCGGTAAGCGTGATGGCGCATATCCTGGCGGTGAAGAACGGCGTGAATGCGGTGTAGCAGCGCCGCCGCACCACGCACCACGCACCACGCACCACGCACCACGCACCCAATGTAGTTGATTAAATCAACCACTTGCCGGAAAATGGTTGCTTTCCGACGAGACGCCATCATGACTTTGCAGACACCGCTGACCCGCCTTCTGGGTATTCGATATCCCATCGTTCAAGCCGGCATGAGCTGGGCCTCCTCCAACGCCGAACTGGCGGCCGCCGTCTCGGCCGCCGGCGGCCTGGGCGTGGTGGCGTCCGGACCGATGTACCCCGAGGCGCTGCAAGCGGCGCTGCGCAAGCTGCGCAGCCTGACCGACGCCCCCTACGCGGTGAACATCCCGCTCTACAACAAGCGTGCGCGCGAGCATCTGGACATCGCCATCGCGGAAGGCGCACCGATCATCATCGCCTCGCAAGGCGGTCCCCGAGAGCATCTGGGCCGCGTGCACGACGCCGGGATGAAATGGCTACAGGTCATTGCCAGTCCGGTCCATGCCGAAAAGGCCCAGGCGGCCGGCGTCGATGGCGTGATCGCGGTCGGTCTGGAGGCCGGCGGGCACCCTGGCCCGGATGAGATCACCACGCAGGTGCTGCTGCGCGCGACGGTGCAGCGCGTGGACCTGCCGGTCGTTGCAGCAGGCGGCATCGCGGATGGCGCAGGGATTGCCGCCGCGCTTTGCCTTGGTGCGGCCGGCGCGCAATTGGGAACACGCTTTTTGCTCACGCCGGAGGCGAGCGTGCACGCCGCCTACAAAGCGGCCGTGATGCGCGCAGGCGTTAGCGACACCACCTTGGTCGGTCGCGGGCGCTCGCCCGTGCGCATGCTGCGCAACGCCTTTGCCCAGCAGTACCTGAACGCCGAGCGCAGCGGCAGCGATGAAGAATTGAACGACCTGTTTGCGCAAAGCACCCTCAAACAAGCGGCGTTGGAAGGCAATGTCGATCTGGGCAAAGTCGAAGCCGGGCAAAGCGCAGGATTGATCGGCGACTTGGTGCCGGCCGCCGAGCTGATGCAGCGCCTGGTCGAAGAGACGCTGGTTGCAATCCGGCGGCTCGGCGCGCTGGGGTAAGCCGGGACCGCGGCCGGCCCCGGCCGCAGTCCTACTTCTTCGCGAGGCCTGCGCTGTCGACCAGTTTGCGCATGGCGACCTGGTCCTTCTCCACGAACTGCGTCGCTTCCTGCGGCGTCATGGTCCAGAGTTCGACACCCTGAGCGTCCATCAGCTTGCGATACTCCGCCGACTGGTTAACGGCCTGCACCGCCTTGTTCAGTTTCTCCAGCACCTCGGGCGGCGTGCCTTTGGGTGCGGCCAGGCTGTACCACGACGCCGATTCCGCCCCGCTCACTCCCGCTTCAGCCAGGGTGGGCACATCGGGAAACAAGGCGGAATGCTTGGGGTTGGCGTAGGCCAGCGCCTTGAGTTTGCCGCTGCGGATGAACTGCACGCTGGCTGCCAGATTCAACACGGCCATGTCGACCTGCCCGCCCACCAGATCATTGATGGCCGGGGCTGCGCCGCTATACGGGATGTGCATGATGTCGACCTTGGCCTGCTGGCGGAACAGCTCGCCTCCCAGATGCGGCGAACTGCCCGGCCCCGCCGACGCGTAATTGATCTTGCCCGGCTCCTTTCGCGCCAGCGCGATCAACTCAGGCAAGGTCGATACCGGCAAGGACGAACGCACCACCAGCATATTGGGCTGGTTGGCCACGATGGTCACAAAGGCGAAATCCTTGATGCCGTCGTACGCCGTGCGCTGCATCAAGGGCGTCACCACATGTGCGGCCGACGTGCCGAGCAACAAGGTATAGCCGTCCGGTTTGGCCCGCGCCACGAAGTTTGCGCCGATCGCCGCGCCGCCCCCGGCCTTGTTCTCAACAATGATCGTCTTGCCAAGCTGCTTTTCCAGCTCGCGCGCCAACGCCCGGCCCAGGACATCGGCGGGACCGCCGGCCGCATAAGGATTGACCAGCGTGATCGGCTGACTTGGGTAGGCGTCCGCCGCCAGGCTCGCACTGCTGCAGATTGCGCTGACGCCCAGGGCGCACAGCAATCGCTTCAAGGTCTTCATTCTTTGTCTCCTGATCCTCGTTGGGATGCTTTTTTTGGATTGCTAAATGGCGCCAAGCTGCCTTAGCGCCGTGATTTGCTCGTGCGACAGTCCCAGCCTTGCGTGCAATACCTCATCGGTATGCTCGCCCAGCAAGGGAGGACGTTCGACCTGCGGATCTTCATATCCCTCGAATTTGAAGGGCACCGGCACCGCTCCAAAGCGGCCGATGCGCGGATGCTCGTAGCTGGCGACCATGCCGCGCGCGCGCACATGCTCGTTGTTCAGGATCTCGCCGACATCCAGAATCGGCCCGGCCGGCACGCCGGCGGCATCGCAACGACGGCATAGCTCGTCGCGATCCAGCCTGGCGACCGCACGCTGCAATCCGGCCATGACCTCCTCCCGGCGCGCCACCCGCACGGCATTGCGCGCCAACTCGGCATCCGCGCCCCATTGCGGCAGATCCAGCAAGTCGCACAGCGGTTTCCAGTGTTGATCGCTGCCAGTGATCTGCACCCATTTGCCATCGCGGCATTCAAACGCCGCCGACGGCACGCGTCCGGGATGTTCCGTGCCCATGCGCGGCGGCACTTCACCCAAGGCGAAGTAGCGCGCGGCCGCCAGCGACAGCAGGCCCACCTGCCCGTCCAGCATGGAGAAATCGATGTGGCAGCCGCGCCCGCTACGCTCACGGCCGACCAGGGCTGACAGGATGCCTATCGCCGCCCACAGGCCCGAGGTCAGGTCGGCCACCGGCAACCCTGGCTTGACCGGTCCGCCCTCGCGCTCGCCGGTCAGACTCATGATGCCGCCCATGGCCTGGAATACCGTGTCATAACCCTTGCGCGGCGCGTACGGCCCGGTCATGCCAAAGCCAGTGCACGAGAAGTAGATCAAGTCCGCGTTCCCGGGTGCGATATGGTCCTTGTCCAAGCCGTAACGCGCCAACGTGCCCACCGGAAAATTCTCGACCACCACATCGACGTCCTGCGCCAGCCGCCGGATCACGTCCTGGCCCTCGGGCTTGCGGAAATTGACGGTGATCGACTGCTTGCTGCGATTGAACGCAAGGTAGTAGGCCGACTCGTCGCCGCCCTCGCCGTGCACCTTGGGTTCAAATGAGCGCGTCTCGTCGCCGCCTTCCGGCTGTTCGACCTTGATCACCGTCGCACCCAACTCGGCCAATATCATCGACGCGAAGGGGCACGCCAGGACGCGCGACAGGTCCAGGATGGTGACGCCATCAAGCGGCTTCATCGCGCCGCTCCCTGCCGAAAGCCACGCATGATGACGTTGGCGTCGCGGCCCACGCCCAGCGCATCTTCCAGCCCCAAGTCCGCGCACCGATGGAACGCCCGCTTGGTGAGCCCCATCGCGGCGGGTTCCCAGGCGGCAAGGCGCTCGGCAAGGGCCAGTGCTTGCGGCAAGACATCGGCGGCCGGCACGGCCCGATTGGCCAACCCCATCGCCAGCGCCCGATGGCCATCGATGGCCTCGGCCATGGCCACCAGCTCGAACGCCTGCTTGCGGCCCAACTGCCGCACCAGATTGGCCATCACCACGGCCGCCACGATCCCGTGCCGCAATTCCGGATAGCCAAAGCGCGTGTCCTCGGCCATGACCACCATGTCGCAGGCCAGCGCCAGGCCAGCACCGCCGCCCAGCGCATTGCCATGCACGGCGCCGATCACCGGCTTGCTCATGCGCGAGAAGACCAGGTGAAGATCGGTGGTCAGGCTGGCGCGCGCCAGCACGGCCTCGGGATGCTCGGGCGTCAACGCCGAAAATTCGGTTGTATCCGCGCCTGCGCAAAACGACTTGCCATTGCCCGTCAGCACAACGGCGCGCACCGCCAGATCCTGATCGGCCTCGCGCAGGGCAGCCAGCAACCCAGCGGTCAAGGCCGTGTTCAAGGCATTGTGCTTTTCCGGACGATTCAGCCGCAGAACGCGTACCGCGCCCTGATTCTCGATAACCAGTTCAACCATGTCTCTGCCTCTATTTGATTGATTTAATCAACTTTATGAACATAAGAAAGCCTGTCATGGACAGGCGATCGCCTCAGCGCGGCTGCACGCCGCGGCCGCGGCGGGCCGGGACTTCGGCCTTCAAATCATTGAGCATGTCCAGCATGTGCGAAGTCATCTTGTCCATGGCGCGCTCCAGCACCTCGCGCTCGTCGTCGCTCAGCACGGCCAGCATCTCCTCATTACGCTCGACGGCGGCCGGAAACATCTCCTGGTAGAGCTTTTTACCGGCGCGCGTCAGATCCAGATTGACGCCACGCGCATCCTGCGCGTCGGCGGAGCGCTCGATCAGGCCGCGCTCGATCATGTCGGACACCGTCCGGCTGGCCTGGCTTTTGTCGATATTGGCTTCACGGGCCAGCGCGTTCAATGACATATCGGGCGCCGCACCCAGCAAGGCCAGGATCCGCCACTCGCGCGGACCCACGCCATAGCGGCTCTCGTTCAGACCCGCCGCGATGCGGCTGGACACGTAGGCCAGCCGGTTCAGGCGGTAGGAAAAGAGCTCCTTGAGCGCGGCGGGCGCGGCGCGGCGGGGGGAAAGCTTGCTTCGAGTTGCCATGGAGTTCTCTTGGAGCGGTTGCGGTGACGAGGGCATGATATACAAACGCCGCTCAAACGCCGGCAGTGATCAACGGATTGAATCCGCTGTCGGCGACGCGGCTGTGCAGATCGCGACCCAATACCGCGCGGCAGCGCTGCGATACGACCGCCAGCGCTTCCAGGTCCAGGCCTGTGCGCACGCCCATGGACTCAAACAGATTGACCAGGTCTTCGGTCGCAACGTTACCGGTATGGCCGCCGCCATACTTGACCTTGGCCGGATGGCCGCCCACGCCGCCCACGGCACAGTCGAACCAGCGCACGCCGGCATCCAGCGCGGCCACATAATTCACCAGACCGGTCGCGCGGGTGTCGTGGAAGTGCGCCACCAGCGTGAGCTGCGGCAGTTCCCGCTGCACGGCGCCATACAACGCGCGCACCGCCTGCGGCGTGGCCATGCCGGTGGTGTCGCCCAACGTGACGATCTCCACCCCCAGCGCCGCATAGCGCTCCGCGTCGCGCAGCACGCTATCGGCGGATACCGCGCCTTCGAAGGGGCAGCCGAAAGCCACGGAAATCGTGCCTATCATCCGGAAACGGCCGCGGGCCATGCCGGCCATCGCGGCGATGTTGTCCCATTGATCCGCGCGGCCGCGCTTCAGGTTGCGCTCGGAATGCGATTCGCTGGCCGATACCAGCAGGCTGATTTCGTTGGCGCCCAGGCCCCGCTCCAGATCGACCAGCGCCCGCTGCACGGCGCGCGCATTCGCGCAGGTCGCCTTGTACCAGACACCCTCCCGCCGCGGCAGCGATGCCAGCATGTCGCTGGCATCGGCAAACTGCGGCACCACCTTGGGGTTGGAATACGAGGTGGCCTCCACCCGCTCAAATCCCAGGGCCGCAAAAGCGTCGACCAATTCAGTCTTGATGCCGGTCGCAATGAAATCAGGCTCATGTTGCAGACCATCCCGGGCAAAACACTCGCACAGCACCACATCGCGCGTCATGCTTTGTCTCCCAGGCCAAACAGGCCGAGCGCATGGGCGCGCAACTTGTTCTTCTGCACCTTGGAACTACCGGTCATGCCAATGTTCTCGAAGGTATCGACGATTTCCATATAGCGCGGCACCTTGAAATTGGCGCAACGGCTCTTGCACCAGGCGATAAGCTCGGCGGCGTCCGCCCGCTGATCTTCGCGCAGGAGCACAAAGGCGGCGGGCACTTCGCCCAGCCGGGCATCGGGCACGCCCACCACCTGCGCCATGCGCACGGCGGGATGACCATGAAGCACCTCTTCGACCTCGGCCGGCGCCACGTTTTCGCCCCCGACCCGAAACATATCCTTCAGGCGGCCGACCATGCGCAACCGGCCCTCGGCATTCATCTCGCCCAGGTCGCCCGTGCTGAGCCAGCCATCCGCGCTCAAGGCACGAGCGGTTGCCTCGGGCATCTTGTAGTAGCCCTTCATCACGCTCCAGCCACGCGCCTGGATTTCGCCTTGTCCGCCGGGTGCGACCACCGCGCCGGTGGCCGGGTCGACCAGGCGGATTTCCATGCCGGGATGCGGCAAGGCCCAGCCGTGGGCACGCAGCGAAAACTCGTCGTCCCACGCCGACATGACGATATTGGGGGAGGCCTCGGATTGCCCATAGGCATTGCACACCGAGGGCACGCCCATGACGTCGCGGATCTTCTGCATCACCTCAGGACCCGCTGCGGCCCAGCCGCCACGCAGATGGATCCGCTGCCGGTCGAAATCGGGATGACCCATCAGCATCAGGAAGATGGTGTCGTTGCCGGAAGTCAGCGTGCACCGCTCCTCATCCAGCATGCGCAAGGCATCGCCCACTTCGAAACGCGGCAACGTCAACAGGCAGCACCCCGTCACCAGACTCACCAGAATGGACAGCGTGGTGCCCGCCACATGGAAGTAAGGCCGGATACTGAAATAGCGATCTTCCGGCTGTACGCCTATGCGCTGCGCCACCGCTGCGGCATTGCCCAGCATATTGGCGTGGCTGAGCATGACACCCTTCGGGAAGGAGGTCGTGCCCGAGGTGTACTGGATCAAGAGCACATCCTCGCTGCTGACGGCGTGCATGGCTGCATCAAAGCCCGCTGCGTCGGCACGACTGGCGCCTTCGATGAAGTCTGCCCAGGATGTCGTACCGGGCAGGCTGCGATCGCCCAGCACCACCACCTTCTCCAATAACGGCAGCGCCTCGCCGGGCAAGCGTTGCACAAGCGCCGGCTCCACCGATTGCAGCAGTTCCAGAAAATCTATGCCCAGGAAAGTGTCGGCCGTCAGCAGCAGCTTGACGTCAGCCTGTTGCAGGCCGAAGGCCAGCTCTTCCGTCTTGAACCGGGTATTGACCGGCACCGTCACCGCGCCGATCAGGGCGCAGCCGTAAAAAAGCTGTAGCCAGTCGGCGCCATTGCCAAGAAAAATGCCGACATGGTCGCCACGGCGCACACCCGCCGCATACAGCGCCTGCGCGCGAAGCCGGGCGCCCGCCGCCAACGCATTCCAGTCGAAACGTTCGCCGGGGGCAACGAAAGCCTCTTCAGGGCCACGCGCCGCCACCGTCTGCGCCAATACGGCCGCCAGTGTTGTCGCCTTCATGCCTGCGGCTCCTTGCCAAAACCGGCGATGGCGCCTTGCCAATCCGTGCCGCGCAGGTTCTCCTCGATGGCCAAGAGTTCGATGGCCATCGCGCCTTCGCGCGTCGTGGCCAGGCCTTGGTCGATGCTGCGTTTGGTCAGGCGCATGGTCACAGGCTGGGCACGGGCCATGACGGCCGCCATGGCCTGCGCTTCCTGGCGCAGCACTTCCGGCGCATACACATGGTTGACCAGCCCGATCTCGCGCGCCTCCGCGGCATCAAAGCGGCGGCCGGTAAACAGGAGTTCCTTGGCCTTGCGAGGGCCGGCAATACGCGGCAGACGCTGAGTCGCGCCAACGGTGCCCCAACCCACTTCGGGATAGCAGAAGACGGCCTCGCTGGACGCCAGCACGAAGTCGCAGGCGCCGGCGATCTCGCAACCCGAACCAAAGGCCGGACCGTGGACCACGGCCACCACCGGCTGCGGCAGGCGTTCAATGGCGGCATAAGCGGCAAAGCCCTGCACCCGGCGCGCCGTCATCTCCTGATTGTTCATGGTCTTGCGTTCCTTGAGATCGGCGCCGGCGCAGAAGGCTGGGCCGGCGCCCATGATCAGCGCAACATGCACGCCGGGATCGGCGGCGATAGCCTCCATGACTTGCACCAGCTCTGCGCACATCTGCGAACTGAGCGCGTTACGGCTATCGGGCCGGTTCAAGGTCACCGTGGCAACACGGTCCTGCACCTCAAACAGAATCGTGTGATAAGTCCGGGTCATGCCTGCTCCTGAATGTTCGGTTCCTGTCACCGCAAGAAGCCGCGGCCACGGACCGACTATATGCCGTTTAGTTGATTTAATCCACTATATTTTTGACAGGCGACAAGTTCATTGCGCAGATCATGGACTGACAACTTCCCGGCGCGAAGCGGACGAATGGTCCGGGCCGTACACGGCGTTCAACCACAGGCTGAGGACGGCCGTGCAAGCGTAAGGGCGTGGCAAAGACGCGCGACGAGACGCGGGCGCTTTGAGCGTTTTGCAAGGCCTTGCTCGATGCACTTTCACGGGCGGATCCTGCAGGGCATGGCGCGCGCTCACCAGGAAGCGGGCCATGCCCCCGTTCCGTTTTTACAACTACTCGGTCTTAATGTGGCGCGAAATGAGTGGCGGCCGCGCCAACGTTCTCGCTACGCTGCTTGTGACGGTTACTCGCCTTGGCCGGCAGCCCCGCCTTCCGAACAAGGGCCCGCATCCCGGTATTTCATGAACAGAGGGTTGAACGCCATGCGTATCAAGAAACTGTTAGTGTCGATGGCGGTGCTGGGTGCCGTTGGACTTGGCTCAGGGGGGACAAGCTTCGCTCAGAACGCCATTCCGTCACCCATTACCAAACAGATCGGCGTCTCCAAGCCCCAGATTGAACCTGCGCTGATCGTGCTGAATTCACGTGGCGCCCAGATGGCGGACGGAAAACTCGTCCTGTCCGGCGTCAGCCCGAATTCGATCATGTTCGCTGATAGACCCGTGCGCGCGGCGGGGCACGTGCTCACCACGCATCTGCTTGAGGAATGGTCAGCCGGCGCCGATAGTTTTGCCAGCGATCCCCCCAACGCGACCGTCTCCGTCTTGAGCAAAGACGGAAACGGCGTTGTGGATGCGGTCGTCACATTGAAGGCGCCGAAGCTCGAGGGCGATACGCTGACCTTTGCCGTGGACGTGCTTGAAGGCAATCTGGCGGGCGCGGAAGGACCTGCCTCCATCTTCATCGATATCATCGGACTGCCGTTCACGCCCCTGTCGTTCGCCGGCGTGGCGCGGCGCACCGCTTATCGCAGCGCCTGGTACGCAGGCGCGGCCGCTGCGGCATCGCCCTACTACGCCCGACCCCGCTGCGGCTACTATCCCCTCCCCCCTTGCTACTGAGGGTGAAAACGCACCATTCAACATTTACCGGCGGCATGTCTCGTTCACCAGGTGCTCGGATCAGGAGTGGTCATGTCTTACATAAACACTTCCCCCCACGCGCGACCGAGTAAGCACGTTTCGCGGCGCGCTCGCCCTCATTCCTTGATCGCAGTCCTATCTGTAATGGCCACGAGTATCGCGGCGGCAGCAGACAACCAGGAACTCGCCAAACAGCTCAGCAATCCGGTGGCCGCCCTGATCAGCGTCCCATTTCAATACAACTACGATCGCGGCATCGGGCCAAACGGCAATGGCCATCGCAACACGTTGAACATTCAACCCGTGATTCCCATCACGCTGAACAGCGAGTGGAATCTGATTTCACGAACGATCCTGCCGGTCGTGTGGCAAAGCGACGTATCGGGCGATGGGAAGAGTCAAAGCGGCCTTGGCGATACCACCCAGAGCTTTTTCTTTTCGCCCGCAAAGCCCACTGCCGCAGGGACGATCTGGGGCTTGGGACCGGCTCTGCTGCTTCCGACCGGAACCGACAGTGCGCTGAGCAGCAGAAAATGGGGCGCAGGCCCCACGGGCGTCATTCTTCAGCAGAACGGCCCTTGGACGTATGGCGGGCTCGCGAACCACATCTGGTCCTATGCAGGACAGTCTTCTCGTCCGGGCGTCTCGTCCACCTTTCTGCAACCGTTCGTGGCGTATACCACCCCGCACGCAGTCACGTACACGTTGAACACGGAGTCGACGTATAACTGGAAAGAGTCCGATTGGACGGTCCCGATCAACCTCCAGGTCTCGAAAGTGACCAGAATAGGGGACCAGCCCATCAGCTTCCAGGCAGGCTTGCGCTATTACGCACAGTCCCCACAAGACGGACCTCGAGGCTGGGGCGGCCGATTCGTGGTCACGCTGCTGTTCCCCAGATAAGATTCGCAGGCGGCCCAGCGGCTTGCCGCCGAGCAAAGTGTGTTGGCAGTCTCTCCCAACCATAGGCGAGGAGTAGGCATACATGAACCATGTCACCGCTCACACCACGCTAACGCCGGCGCAACCAGCCTGTCATGCCGGCGCGCATCCCGCAAAGTCCGTCGGGGCTTTGGCAGGGATCTCCGAACTGGTGCGAGAGGTTTTCGGGGAACGGGTCATTCAGTGTGCGAAGCAAGCGGCAATGCTTGACCTCGAACTCCTCGAACAACATCAGTGCGCCTTCCTACAATTCATCGTCTCCAACTTCACGTGGGAAATCGAGACACGCGCCAAGGAACCCAACCCTGGCCTGCTCGCGGCGCCGTTTCTTGCATTGACGGCCTACGGGTGCTCCGGGAGGTACGCCCTTGCCGCGCACAGCATCGAAGAGGCGATTGGCCGGGCCGCGTCGACCCTGAGTTGCCACGGCACGTGCGACACCTTGCAGTTGGCGGTCGACGGGGACATGGCCCGGATCAGTTATCTCCACGCCAGGCGGGGCCAGCGAGGCTATACGCACGTCGCATGCGGCACTGCGGCACTGCTGCTGAACCTATTGCGTTCGTATCTGGGCGCGGACTTTCTTCCCCACCGAATCGAATTGGATATCCCTCGCCCATCGACATGCATGCCTTTCGAGGATGTATTCCTTTGCCCCGTCGTGTGCGGCGCCGTTGCGGTATCGGTCTGCCTGGACGCCCCCCTGGTCAGGCGCCAAGTCCACACGCGCGTCCCGCCCGCACCCATCACGATCCAGGATGTGGCGCGGGCGCTTTTCGATCCGCTTGGCGTGGGCAGCTTCCTGGGCATCGTCGTCGCGCACATCCGCGCCCAGGTCCAGACGGGGGACGTTTCGATCGACGACACCGCCAGGGCGATGGGGACCAGCGTGCGCACCCTGCAACGGCTGCTTCGCCGCAATAGCGGCGTGGACTTTCGCGAGCTTGCGAATACCATCCGTCTGCGCGTGGCCAAGGAGCTGTTGCGAGGCAGCAGCGCCTCGATCACGCAGGTCGCGATGGAGCTGGGCTATTCGTCGCCTGCGAATTTTTCGCGGGCGTTCAGGACGGCGAGCGGGCTGACCCCGCAGGAGTACAGGCGAACCGTGTTGTCCAGACCACCCTGCTGCATGTGCCATGACGAGTCGGGCCATCAAACGCAGCACGTCGGTTCGGCGAACGGGTCCCGCGATGCAGCGGCGATGTTGAATCTTCCTGGACGGTAAACCATTCACGGGTCGATATGCCGTGCTGCAAAAGCGCTAGAAAGATCAACAGAGCGTTTGCCGTCGCCCAAAACCAAAGGGCCAAATCCCTTGTTTCAAAGGATTCGGCCCCACTTGCTAGGTGCCAGCCAGCTCGCCTTCAGGCAAGCCAGCCAGTTCTTAAATCGGTTTGATCATTGTCGCCTGAGGACCTTTTTGTCCTTGGCCGGCGACGAACGACACGCGCTGGTTCTCTTCCAGAGATTTGTGCCCACTACCCTGAATCTCAGAGTAATGCGCGAAGAGGTCCTTCCCGCCCAGCTCCGGCATGATAAAGCCGAAGCCTTTGTCGTTGTTGAACCACTTCACAATACCAGTTTCAATCTTCAATGTAAGTCCTAGATTTTCCAGGGAAAAGTATCCCTGCCCGCACTATGGGTCATGGACGACCACAAAGATATGACCGTTTCAAATTGACACACCTAGTGATTCCGAGATTGTCTGGCACGGCCCGACGACAAACACGTTGCGTGGCCGCGGGGATCTGCCCAGAAAGCTTCAATAGATGGCACGGCTAAATGCCCGGCACACCGCCGACTGCAAATTGCGGTCGTCTGGGCGCTAGCACCCGGCCCCAACAGCGAAAGCAACCCATCAATTTAATTATTATTTCTGGCGCGGCAGGAGGGGCTCGAACCCCCGACCTCAGGCTTAGAAGGCCCGTGCTCTATCCAGCTGAGCTACTGCCGCGCGATGTGGTGATGCCCCGGAACCTGTCCGGGCCGCGCATTTTACCCTGTTGCCGAAAAAGGAGGTTGCGCCCTATTCCTCGGCAATGTCCGTGTGCGTGGACACCCACAGCACGATCGCGTCGTCCGGGCTCAGGCTGATCACCCGGTGTCCCATCCGGCTGTCTATATAGAAGCTTTCCCCCGCCTTCAGCCGTGCCGGCTCATAGAACTCGGTATAGAGCTGGACCTCGCCTTCCAGGACATAGACGAATTCCTCGCCGCCGTGCCGGCTCCAGTCCTGGAATTCGTCGAAGCTTCTCGCCTTGACGCGGGTGTGGAACGGCATCATGCGCTTGTGCGACAGCGCGGTGCACAGCAGGCGGTGGTCGTAGTACGGGGTTTCGTATTGACGGCCCTCGCCCTGGCGGCTGAGGCTGCGGCGGCCGGTGCCCATGTGGGCGTCG
>DALZRX010000048.1:0-14950 GCA_032015805.1 Achromobacter sp. | reverse complement strand
GTGCAGCAGATGCAGCACGATGCGGGCGCCCGAGGCGCCCACCGGGTGGCCGATGGCGATGGCGCCGCCGTCGACGTTGAGCCGCGCGGCGTCCAGTTCGCCCCAGGCGGGCGTGCCGAAGTTTTCCTGGCAGTAAGCCTCGTCGCGCCACGCGGCCAGGCAGCCTAGCACCTGGGCCGCGAAGGCTTCGTTGATTTCCCACAAGTCCAGGTCATTCAAGCCCAGCCCGTGGCGTTGCAGGATCGGGGTGGCGGCATGCACCGGCCCCAACCCCATGATTGCGGGATCCAGTCCCGCCCATTGCGAATCGATGATGCGGCCCAGCGGACGCAGGTTCCATTTGCGCACGGCTTCTTCCGAGGCCAGCACCAGCATGGCGGCGCCGTCGGTGACCTGCGAACTGTTGCCGGCGGTGATGTTGCCCCACGGCTTGTCGAAGACGGGTTTGAGCTTGGCCAGCTTGTCGGGCGTGGAGTCTTCGCGCACGCCGTCGTCCTCGGGGTGCAGCTTGCCCTGCGTGTCGATGAGCGGTGTGATCTCGGGCATGCCGGCGGCGCGGGCCGCCCGTGCGCGCTGGTGGCTGCGCGCCGCGTAGGCGTCCATCGCGGCGCGGTCGATGTTGAACATCGTGGCGACGTTCTCGGCGGTCTGTCCCATCGACAGGCCCACGACCGGGTCGGTCAGGCCCTTGAGCAGGCCGATGACGGGCGCCAGGTGCTTCGGTCTGAGACCGCCCAGCGACTTGAGCTTTGCACCCACGCCGCGCGCGGCATACCAGCGCGACAGCCAGCGCACCATGCCGTCGGAAAAGAGCACGGGCGCGCGGGACAACGCATCGGTGCCGCCGGCCAGCACCAGGTGCGAACGGCCGTTCTGGATGTTGGCGATGCCCGAGTCCAGCGCCTGCATGCCGGACGCGCAGTTGCGCATGACGGTCCAGCCGGGGACCCGATTGCCGCAGCCCAGGCGCAATGAGATCACGCGGCCGATGTTGACTTCGTCGGGCGACGGCGCGGCGCAGCCGACGATGACCTCGTCCAGGTCCGCCGGCGCGTAGGGTTGGCGCAGCAGCAGCGCGCGGCCGGCCTGCACCGCCAGATCCCCCGCGGAGAAGGGGCCCGGGCCCGTGCGGGCCTTCAGGAAGGGTGTGCGCGAACCGTCGATGACGTAAACCGGTTTGAAAGCCATCCGTTCCCTCCCTCAGGCGACCTTGCGTTCGGCCGTGGGCCGGTCTGCATCGGCGGCGCCGAGGTCAAAGGGGAAATCATCCACTTTCACCACGGTATCGCGCAAGCGGTTGCGCCGCTTGACGACCGCGTACTCTTCCGCCGTGATGCCGCCGATGGTCACCGCCGCGTCAGCGATGTCCCGCACGTTGGCCTGCGGATTGCCATCCAGCACGCCGCGCTTTTCGAGTTCGCGGATCTTCGCTTCGATCGGTTCGGCCTCCAGCGTGGCGGCCAGCGCCTGCTCGATCGCGCCCACGGGCTCGTCCGCCGTGGCGGGCAGGTGGCAGCCGGCCGTCAGGCGGTCGCGCGTCGCGCTGGGGCTGATCAGCAGCCGGGCCACGTCCTGGCCGAGCTGATCGGACGGCGGAATCTGGCTGTGGCCCCACGGGAAGACGATGCGGCGAATGATCCACGCGACCGCGCGGTTCGGGAAGTTGTCCAACACGCCGTCGAAGGCTTCCTGCAACTTGCACAGCGCGTCCTGGATCGACCAGTGCGCCAGCGGCGCGTCGGCGGCCTGGCGGCCTTCGTCCTCGAAGCGCTTGAGCGTGGCGCTGATCAGGTACATCTGCGACAGCACGTCGCCCAGGCGCGCCGACAGGCGCTCGCGGCGCTTCAGGCTGCCGCCCAGCACCAGCATCGACGTGTCGGCCAGCAGCGCGAACGCGGCCGAATAGCGGCCCAAAAGCTGGTAGTAGCGCTTCATGCCGGGCGCGACGTCGGCGTTGACCGCGACAAAGCGCGCGCCCGTCAGCGAAGTGCCCAACGCCCGGAACGTGTTGCGGACCACAAAGCCCGCATGGCCCCAGAACGCGGCGTCGAAATCGTCAAGCCCCTGCTTGCGGTCCGGGGATTGGGCGGCCTGCATTTCTGCCAGCACGTAGGGATGGCACCGGATCGCGCCCTGGCCGAAGATGATGAGGCTGCGCGTCAGGATGTTGGCGCCTTCCACGGTGATGCCGATGGGAATCTGCTGGTAGGCGCGGCCCAGGAAGTTGGACGGCCCCAGGCAGATGCCCTTGCCGCCGATCACGTCCATGCCGTCGTTGACGACCTGGCGCGCGCGCTCGGTGACGTGGTACTTGACGATGGCCGACACCACCGAGGGCTTTTCTCCCAGGTCGACGGCGCCGGCGGTCATGCTGCGCGCGGCGTCCATCATGTAGGTGTGGCCGCCGATGCGGGCCAGCGCCTCCTCGACTCCTTCGAACTTGCCGACCGGGGTGCGGAACTGGCTGCGCACGCGGGCGTAGCCGCCGACGGCGCGCGCGGTCAGCTTGGACATGCCGGTGTTGGACGATGGCAGCGAGATCGAGCGGCCGGCCGCCAGGCATTCCATCAGCATGCGCCAGCCCTGGCCGGCCATGGCCGGGCCGCCGATGATGAAGTCCAGCGGCATGAAGACGTCGTGGCCGCGGGTCGGGCCGTTCATGAACATGGCGTTGAGCGGGAAGTGGCGGCGGCCGGTGTCCACGCCGGGATGGTCGTGCGGCACCAGCGCGCAGGTGATGCCCAGGTCTTTCTTGCCGCCCAGCAGGCCGTCCGGGTCGTACAGGCGGAAGGCCAGGCCCAGCAGCGTGCAGACCGGCGCCAGCGTGATGTAGCGCTTGTCCCAGCTGACGCGCATGCCGATCACTTCGCGGCCCTGCCATTCGCCCTTGCAGACGATGCCGCTGTCCGGAATGGCCGCGGCGTCGGAGCCCGCCCAGGGGCTGGTCAGCGCAAAGGCCGGCACCTCTTCGCCCCGTGCGAGGCGCGGCAGGTAGTGATTCTTCTGTTCCTCGGTGCCGTAATGCAGCAGCAGCTCGGCCGGGCCGAGCGAGTTCGGCACCATGACCGACACGGCCAGCGCGGAGGACCGCGTGGACAGCTTGGTGACGATCTCGGAGTGGGCATAGGCGGAAAACGCCAAGCCGCCGTATTGCTTGGGAATGATCATGCCAAGGAAGCCCTCGGCCTTCAGGTAGTTCCAGACATCGGCGGGCAGGTCGAAACGCTCTTGCGTGACGCTCCAGTCATTGACCATGCGGCACGCGGTCTCGGCCTGGTTATCCAGGAAGTGCTGCTCTTCCTCGGTCAGGCGGGGCCGGGGATAGGCAAGCAGGCGGCTCCAATCGGGCCGCCCGCGAAAGAGTTCGCCTTCCCACCACACCGTGCCCGCCTCGAGCGCGTCGCGCTCGGTGTCGGACATCTGCGGCAGCACCTTGCGATACAGGTTGAAGATCGGCGCCGACAGGAGCGCCCGCCGGATGGGGCGCACGCCCAGCAACACGGCGGCCAGGAGCGCAATGACAACCAGCGCGACGATGACTGCGTACATTTCTTTGTCTCCTCTTTGTTCTTCAGGTATCAGGCGACCATCGAAAGATGCTTGCCGGTCCGTGGGGCGTGACAGGCGGTCAGGAGCCCCCGGGACTTGCGTTCAGGTGTTGCAAGGGCGATCGCAGCCCGCCCAGCAGGAAACTCATCAGGCGCGGCAGCAGCAGTTCGCGATCGTTGGGGTGATCGGCGTCCTCGCCGGCCAGGCCCGTCACCGAGCGCAGCAGGTCGGTGCCCATGATTGCGTACGAGGTTGCGCCCAGCATGAACTGAAAGCGCCAGATGATCTCGGCGCGGGGAACGTCAGGCAGCGCGGCAAAGAGCGCATTGCGATAGCGGGCCAGCACGTCCGCGTACTCCTCGGCGAACAGCGCGCGGATGAAATCCGTGGGATCGGTCATCGTGCGTTCCAGCAACGGCAGGAAGGTGCTGCCGGCCTGCGCCGGATCGGCGGCCAGGCGGAGCAGGGTGCCGAAGAACGCATCCACGATCTGGGAGGGCTTCAAGGGCTTGCCGCCGGATTGCGCCTCGAGTTCATCCAGAAGGCGCATGCGCTCGCGATTCAGCACCTCCAGGCGGCGTTTGAGCACCGCCTGTACGAGTGACTCCTTCGAGCCAAAGTGATAGTTCACCGAAGCGAGGTTCACGCCGGCCGCGCCGGTGATCTGCCGCATCGATGTCGCTTCGTGTCCTTGCTGGGCAAACAGGGACTCGGCGGTGTCCAGGATGGTTTCCCTGGTGGACGTGGATCGGATTTCTTGCATATGGTTGAATTCAAACGTTTGTTTCAAAGCATTATGCGTGAGGGATGGAGGAGAGGCGAGCCTCTGCTATCCCCAATAGGGTTTACCCCTAATCATCCGCGGCCGATGTGTCGGTTTTCCCTCACGTCCACCTCGCATCGGGCGTACGGACGAGGTCTCGCCGGGAAGAAGTATGAGGAGTGTCCTGCCCACCTGGTTGAGATTTAGACGATCGGCCTCGGACACCGGCCCTAGGATGAATGTGCTCTGGAAGGCAGGCGGAAAACACCGCAGTATCAGCGCGAGAACGTGAATGCATCGCCCCGAATTTGTGCCGGGCGAGGCCCTACGCAAACACGGTGCGGCAGGCCAATCGCCCTGATACAGGAGCACGAGATATGAAGACGTACAAGGTGGGATTGCTGGTTGACGGGTATGAGCAACCCGGCTGGATGCATGAGATGGTTGAGTGGCTCGTCCATAGCCAGGACTTCGAACTCAAGGCGTTGCTGGTGATGAACGGCGAAGCCGCCGACAGCGCGCCGCGGCTGGGCATCAAGGCGCTGTTCGGCACGCTGTCGCGCCTGGAGGGCAAGCTCCTGCCGCAAAAGCAGCGGGCGATGCTCGCATGCCGCGACATGCGCGAAAGCGTGGCGGAAGCGGGTACGTCGGTGGTCCCGCTGGCGCCGGGCGACGAGGATCCGCACGCACTGGCCGAAGTGCAGGCGCTTGGCCTGGATCTGGTGATCACGCTAGGCGCCTCGCTTGCCACGCGCGCGCAACTTGCGAGCTGGTCGCGGCTGGGCGTGTGGCAGTTGAGCTATTCGGATATTGCGGTGGAGACGAGCCGTTATGCCGGCTTCTGGGAGGTCTTTCAACGCGAAGATCACACCACCGTGAAACTGTGGCGGGTTGGTGCGAGAGCGGAAGACGACGAACTTCTGGACCAGCGCAGTTTCAACACCGAGCTGTTCTGGCTCAAGAACCAGGCGCGCGCATTCAGTTTGGGCAACTTCATGGTCTACGACGCCTTGCAGTCGTGGGCCCATGACCGGCCGGGGGTCGCGCCGCCCGCCATGCAGATCATGAGCGGCCCGCGCCGGGCCGATCCCGCCGAGTGGGACAGTGCCGCATATATCGCGCGGCAGGCATGGTTAATGTCGGATCTGGTTGTGCGCCGCATCATGAAACGCAATATCCGCTGGCGGATTGGTATGTTTCCATCCGCCCGGCAACAAGCCGTGGTGTCCGAGGCGATGGTATTGCAGCCGCCCAAGGGGCGTTTTTTCGCGGACCCCTTCGTTTATACCCACGATAAAAAGCCTTATATATTTTTCGAGGATTACGATTTTACTTCGCGCAAAGGCACGATCTCGGTTGCGACCTACTCCGACGGGGCTTTCCGGCTGTTGGGCACCGCGCTGAACCTGCCTTACCACCTATCGTTTCCGTACATCTTTGAACACGAAGGTGTTACGTACATGGTTCCTGAAACATGCGGAAATCGCAGTATTGAATTATGGAAATGCACTGAATTTCCGCTGAAATGGGAACTTGATGTTAATCTGATGACCAATATTTCGGCGGTAGATACCATTATTTTCAAGCACGGAGAATATTGGTGGCTATTAACAAATATCGACCGGACGGACGGCCAGAGCCACTGCGACGAGCTGTTCGCGTTTTTTTCGGATTCGCCGCGTTCGACGACCTGGACGCCGCATGCCTGCAACCCGATCGTGCGCAACCCGATGCGCGCCCGCAACGCTGGAATCGTTGTGTCGCCAAGCGGAGACGTGATCCGGTGCGCGCAGTACCAGGGCTTCTGTCACTACGGCAAGGGCGTCTCGCTCAACCGGATCGAGGAGCTTACGCCCTCCACGTACGTCGAAACCGACGGGGAAATACACTACGCAAACTTCCTGAGAAAACGCCATGCTTCAATGCACCATTGGCATCATCAGGGGGGTCACACGGTATTTGACTTCGCCTATATGGAGTAAATCCGCCTGCGGGCGGGAAAATAAAAAATGTTACCGTTATTTCGAATACAGGGACTGTTCTCCGGCCTATTGTGTCCACGGATACAAGTTGACAGATTTCCCTCGCATTCCGGCTATCTCGAGGCCGCGTTCGGCAGTTGCCCCAACGCGGCCTTTTTTCGTCTGTAACACGGGGCAGGCAGTCGGGAGAGCGGCCTGGCGCGCCGCTCCCCCTGGGAGAGCTCGTCCGAGCGGCGAGGTGCGCTGGTGAAAACCCTAGCAACAAAATGGACGAGAGACGTTCCTCATCCATATTTACGAACGTGATTAAGGCTAACGATTGATTTCTGATTTTGTCGGATTATATCGCCCTGAAACGTCTTGATTTTGACAAATCCGAACCATAAGATGGGTTCCATGCCATCCGTTATGTTGGCTACCAAAGTCGCCCAGCCCAAACGTCCCGGTTCAGCTTCATTAGATATTCCGGGATATGCGGACCACCCCCGCGGGGCTGGATAAATAATAGTCTTCAGCACAGCGAAGATCCCTTCGAGGCCCGTCGAAGAACCGGGAGGACACCATGGCCAAGATGGTCCTGATTGAAGCCCATCCGCTACTGCGGTTGGGGTTGTGGCAGATTCTTAGCAAGTTGGATGATGTGTGGGAGATTGAGGGGATGGGCCTTGCGGACGTGTCCAAGGCCGACGGCGTGCACGCGGGCGCCGATCTCCTGATCTATGGTTTGCCAGTGGATACCGATGAAGCATGGAGCGCCTTGCACGAGATTCAACGCGTGCTGACGCCCAAGCGGATTCTGCTTTTGACGGACGTCATGCCCTTGCCCATGCCGGTGCAAGGCCTGCCTGGTGCCAGCGTGTACGGTTGCCTGATGAAAACGGCTTCGGTCGAGATCCTCGAGGCCGCCATACGCCTGGTGATGGCGGGCGGGCAATGCTTCCCCAGCGAACAGGCGCTGCAGGCTCCGGCCTCCACGGTATGTGCCTTGCCGTCGCGGGATGCGGACGACACCGGTTCGAAGGGCACCATGCCGGTAAGCGCGGGCGCCCAGCTCCTGCAGATTACGCCGCGCCAGTACGAAGTGCTGGTGTTGCTGGCCCGGGGCTATCCCATCAAGACCGTCAGCCGGATGTTGAACATCTCGGTGGCGACCGCCAAGACGCATGCGTGCACGCTGTACCAACGCCTGCATGTCAAGAACAAGGGCGAAGCCGTGTACGCGGCGCTGCAACGTGGCGCGACCTTGGAATGGCATGATCCGAACGGGCGCGAATCGGATGCCGGGCAGATCTATGGGCGCAAGCTCGGTTAAGCAAGGTTTGCGCTGCCTGCCCGGCAGCAGGAACGCCAGTTCCAACGCTGCCGGGGTTGCGCATAGCCAATACGGCTAAGGCATAGAAAGCAGGTGTTTCAGGTCGCTGTCACCTCGCTTTCCGCCACCAATCATCCTCCTGAAGGAGATTCAGCGGACGTAGCCGCTGATAGCATGGGTTGTGTCCGCAAGCATGGATTGATAGGGCGAATCACTTAGTCTCGTCACTGCAATCCCGAGGCTGCGGACAGGATTCCCTTGAGCCTGGCGACGCGCGTGAACCCGCGCGTTGCGCGGCGTCGCGCCAGCGTCATGGGAACCGTAATGGGCCATGCGTCACAAGGTTCTTCCCGGGATGACAACCGTACTGATCGAAGACTACGCTCTGCTTCGTGTCGCAATTCAGCATGTGCTGGAACGTGTGCGCAACGCCGACGATATCCTGGCCATCTCGCCAGCCCACCTCCTCAACATGTCCAGCTCGATCAACAAGCCAGTGGAATTGCTGGTGGTCGGTTGCAGCGGGACGGCGGAGCAGGACATCGGGCTTCTATCCCAGGCGATGGCTTTTTTCATGCCCCGTCTTGTGCTGGTCCTGTATTCGACGATGGACCACAGCATGATGGCCGCGTGCGCACGCGCCGGCGTCGCGGGCTACCTGCCCAAGGCGTCCAGCCCCGATGCGCTGGCCGCGGCGGTCAGTCTCGTGATTGCGGGCGGCGAGTGCTATCCGCAGCCTGCGGGCAGGCCGCCAAGCACGACGCACGCCTCCGTACAGGAACTGCGAGAGCTCACGCAGCGGCAGGAGGAGATCCTGCAACTGCTCGTGCAGGGAAAGACCATGCGCGAGATCGGTCAGCAGGTGGGCATATCCGTCGCGACCGTCAAGAGCCATGCGCGCACGCTCTACTGGAAGCTCAACGCGCGCAACCAGGCCGAGGCGGCCTATATCGCGGTGCAGATGGGACTGGTGAGAAGCAACAACGGGCAGCCGACGCCCGGCAAGGGCGAAACCGGCTGACGCGATACCGCGAGGCAGGGCCTGTGCAAGTGGGAGACCGCCTGCACAGGCGCTGCTTCATGGCGGGCGAATGAAAGAAACCGCAATAAAAAAAAAGCCGCCTGCGGTTGCCCGCCGGCGGCATTTTGCATCCCGTTCTGACGCCGCGTTCAGACGTCCCCTTCGCTCGGCCGCGTGCCCGCCGCGGCGGCGCGTCCCTTGGACTTCGCGATCGCGGCGAATTCGCGCTCAGCCGCCGCCAACACGGCGTCCACATGCAGATGCGCCATCGCATACTGGCGCGCCGCGGCGCCCAGCGTCTCGCGGATCTGCGCGTTGTAGCTGAGCTTGCGCACGGCCTCGGCCATCGCCACCGCATCCTCGGGCGGCGTCAGCAGCCCGCAGCGCGAAACGACACTGGCCAGCTCCGTGCCGCGCGCCGCGCCGCACACCACCGGCCGGCCGCTGGCCAGCATGCCCGTCAGCTTAGAAGGCATCACCAGGTCCGCCGCGCCGGCGCGCTGGGGCAACAGATGGATGTCCGCCGTGGTAAGCAGCGCGCCCAGGCGTTCGGCCGGCTGCAGGTCCAGGAAGATGACGCGGGTCAGGCCGCGGCACTTTTCCTCCAGCGCCGCGCGTTCCGGTCCCTGGCCGCAAAAGAGAAACCACAGGCGGTCCTCGCGGTTCAACCGCCGCGCAACCTCCGCCAGTATCTGCAGGCCCTGCTTGCCGCCCATGTTTCCCGAATACAGCGCGACAATGGCGTTGTCCGGGATTCCGAGCTGGGCGCGGTAATCGCCACCTTCGGCCAGGGGCGTGATGGCGTTGACGTCGATCCAGTTGGGCAGCAGCACGGCACGCGCGGGGTCGATGCCCTTCGCGAGCGCCAGGTCAAGCATCCGGTTCGAGATCGTGGACACGCGGTCGAAGCGGCGCATCAGCCAGCGCTCGGCGCGCTTGACCATCGACCGCAGCGCCGCTCCCTTGAGCAGTCCCAGTTCAAACGCCGCGTCGACCTCGAAGTCCTGGATGTGCAGCCAGGCGCGGGCGCCGCTCAGGCGCGCCGCCAGCCACGCCGCCGGCGCGCAGAACAGGGCGGGTTCGACGACCAGGATGATGTCGGGCCTGCGCATTGCCGCGCGCAACAGCGACGGCAGGCTGGACACCGCGAAGCTTGCGAGGTGCACCAGCCGCTTGGCGCCGCCGGGCTTTTCGGGCACCCACAAAGGCGCGCGCCGCACGGTGACGCCGCGGCGCGTTTCCTTGACATAGCGCGTGCCGCGGTAGCCGTCGTGCACCCGCCATTGCGGATAGTAGGGCGGGGCGGTGACCACGCTCACGTCGTGCCCTCGCGCGGCCAGCCATTCGGCCAGTTCCGCGGTGTATTTGCCGGTGCCGGTCAGTTCGGGCGCGTAGTTGATGCCATAGATGAGTATTTTCATGTTGGCGTGGCGGTGCGTGGCCGGATGGGACGGCAAGGGTTGCCGTGGCAGACCATCGCGGCCGGCATGTTGCGGAACACCGAGCTGCGCGCGCCGATCACCGCCTCCCGTCCGATCGTCACGCCCGGACCGACGAAGACGTCCGTGGCCACCCACGCGCCATCTTCCACGCGGACAGCCCGCTCGCGCAGCGGGAAATCGGGCCGTCCGGCATCGTGGTCCGCCGCGCACAGGTAGCTGCGCTGGGACACCACGGCGTGCGCGCCGATGTGGATCGGCCCAAGACTGTAGATCACCGCGTCGTCGCCGATCCAGGCGTAATCGCCGATCTCCACCTTCCAGGGGTAGGTGACCGTGGCCGTCGGCCTGATCAGCACCTTGTGTCCCACGCGTGCGCCAAAGCAGCGCAGCAGCCAACGGCGAAACCCGTAGGCCACCTGCGGCGACCAGCGAAACAGCGTGCCCTGCACCATCCACCACAACTGCACGGTCAGCGCCGAACGCCCGCGCTGGCCGGGCGCCAGCGCGAACTGGTCCAGCCGTTGCAATGTACTCATTTGGCCGCTCCCGCCACGGCATCACGGCGCGAAGCGGCCTCGCTGGCCTGGCGCGCCTTCAGGATTTCCTCGGTCTTGATGCGGATCTGCCAGTAGTACATGGCGCGCGCCACGGCATAGTCATAGCCCGCCTTGCCGTCCAGGAATCCCAGCTTGAAGACATAGGAATGCAGGAACGAGATGGGCGCCTTGAAGGGCATCGCCTGGAAAATGCGCTTGAGCAGGGCGCGCCCGCCCACGTTGGCCTCGCGCGGATCGTTCATCAGGCCCTTGGTGCGCAGGTTCGCTTCCCAGTCGGAATAGCGGTTGTGCTTGTCGAAATAGTGATAGAGCGAGTCGTGATCGTTGTGCACCATGCGCTGGCGCAGTGCGAAGGTATCGCCCTGGACCTGGGGCTGGTAGTGGCCCTCGACTTCCCACATGTTGGCGACGTCCAGGTCGTCATAGTCCAGGAAGCGCGAGCGGTCGCGCGCCAGCAGCGCCAGCTTGTACACGCGGTGGCCATGTTCGAGTTTCTTGCCGCAGAACACATAGTCGAACGGCACGAAGGCGCCGCCGGCGCCCGCGGCGAAGCGCGGCAGCACCTCGCGAATCTCGGCCGCCAGGCCGGGCGTCATTTCTTCGTCGGCGTCCACGTACAGCACGACGGGGTGGGTGAAGGGAAGCTGCTCCAGGCACCACTGCTTCTTCTTCGGATACTTGCCGTCCCACTGGAAATTCGAGACGCGCGCACCCATCGCCGTGGCGATCGAGCAGGTCGCGTCCGTGCTGTTGGAGTCCACCACGAAGACTTCGTCGAATTCCACCAGCGCCTTCAGGCACTTCGCGATATTGCGTTCCTCGTTCTTCGTCATCACCACGACGGATACCGGTATCTTCTGCATGATGCTGTCCTGTTCAGGGCGTTCCGCGCCGCATGAGCGGGCGGAAGAGCTCGATGACGTTGCGGCAGTGCCGCTCAAGGGAAAAGGCGTCCGCGCGTTCGGGGCCCTGGGCCGCAAGCTTCTCGCGCATCTCGCCGTCATAGGCCAGGCGCCGTACCGCCTCGGCCAGCGCCGCGGCGTCGCCGACCGGCACCAGCAGCCCGTAGCGGCCGGCGTCCAGGATCTCGGCGGGCCCGTGCGGACAATCCGTGGAAATCACGGGCACGCCCAGGCACAGGGCCTCCACCAGCACGTTGCCGAAGCTCTCGCGCACCGAAGTGAGCGCGAAGGCGCCGGCGCCGGCAATGACCGGAAACGGGTTGTCGACGTGGCCGGCCAGCGTGACCGGTGTGCGCGACGGCTTGTCGTCGATGCGCTTCTGCAAGGCGGCGTGCTCGGACCCTTCGCCCAGGATCGTGAACGCGATGCGCGGATCGTCGAGCAGCGCGGCGGCGTCGATCAGCGTGGCATAGTCCTTGACGGCTTCCAGCCGGCCGACGGCCACCACGTGGTAGGGCAATTCCTCCTTGCCGGCCCCTTGCGGTTGCGCGCCCTGCCGGCGCACGTTGTCCAGCGGCACGCCGTTGTAGATGGTGTGCACCTTGCCGCGCAGCGGCGGGAACATGCTGACCAGGTCTTCCTTGACGCCGCGCGAGACGCCCACCACCGCGTCGTGCCGCCGGTAGGTCTGGCTGACCAGCCAGCATTTCAGGCGCCGCATCTTCGATGCGCCGTAGTGGATGGCCGGACTGCTGTGCTCGAAGGCCACCGTGCGGAAGTTGCCGCGCAGGATTTTCTTGGCCAGCACGACCAGCATGTTGCAGAGCAGGCCGTGTGAGCAGACGATGGCCGGCTTTTCGCGGCGGATGTGCTGCAGCAGCCGAAAGAACGCCACGGGCAGCGCCAGCCGCAGCTTGGTTGGGGACTCGATGATTGGAAATGCGCGGGTGACCTTGGGATTGGCGATGGGGTACTCACGATTGCGCGAGCGAAGCAGGAACAGGGCGGAGTCCACCCCCTGTTCCGGCAACGCATCCACAATGAAGGCGACGCATCTTCCGACGCCGCCATGCAAGTCCGGTGCGACAAACAAGACATCAGGCATGGGGTATTACTCGCGTGGGTGGCGCCCGGCGCACGATGTCCGGACGGGGGCTGGGGACGGGAGGTTCGTTACGGGGCACCGGCATGATCTGTGCATTGCGCATCAGCGAAAGGCAGTAACACAGCAGGAAGCCGGTAAACGCAGTCTTGGGTGCATACGCCAGGCCGCCGGACATCGAGTCGATGAAGATGTAGATGGGCGCCGTGGCAAGCAGGTATCGCCGGTGCATCTCAAGCCCGGGGTGGGCGTAGCGCCGAAAGAGCGAGAACAGCAGGATCAGGAGCGGTGGCAGCATGATCATGGTTGTGCCGACCACGCCGAACTTCATCAGGTAGAAAGCCCAGGAATTGTGCGCGAACGTGCTGAGTTCGAAGCCGTTCTCGCCCATGACCCAGCTGCGAAAGCCCGCGCCCTTGCCGAAAACGGGGCTTTCCGCGAAGGACTGCATCTGGCCCTCCATTTCCTGCACGCGCGCGCCGTAGCTGGAGTCTTCGTCCAGGCGCTCGACGCTGAAGATGCGCTGGGTCAGTACGTCCAGGTACCCGATGCTGGCGAAGATCAGCACGCCGGCCACCGCCGCAGGCGCGAAGATCATCACGGCGCGGCGCCGGATATCGGCGTTGCCGGCCAGCAGCACGGCAATGACGACGGAGATCGCAAGCTGCAGGTATTGGCTGCGGTTCAGCGAGAACACCAGCGCCATCACCATGTACAGCGTCAGCGCGTAGGCCTTTGGACCCGATACGTTCAGCGTGCGGCGAAAGTACAGCAGCGACACCACACCCATCGGAATCGCCCAGACACCCAGCCGCACGTTGCGCAAGGGATTGGCCACGCTGAAGCCGGTGGCCTGCTCCAGCAGCATCAGCGTGGCCACCGCCAGGCTGGCTGCCACGATGTATTTCTGCAGGATCGCGTAGGCGTGGGGACTATCGATGTCCTTGTAGCAAAGGAACGGCGTGCACAGGAAGTAGAAGACGATGCGAAGGTCGCGCGCGACGTCGCCGGTCTCGATGCCCGGGTGGTGGCTGGACACCAGCAGCAGGTAGATCACCGATATGGCCTGGATGCCGAGCAGCATGCCGAGCGCGCCGCGCGGCAACGCGTAGGCGCCCGGATCGGCCAGCCTGAGCGCCTTGACCGCCAGCATGGCCACGAACAACAGATCGAAGGGTGACAGCTTGAAGCTGCCCACCCCCACGATGAACCTGTCGTCGTTCAACGCCAGCGCGGTGAAGACGAACAGGCCCAGGAGGTGCAGGGTGGAAAGCCGGCGGCGCGTGGTCATTGCAGTTCCGTATCAGTGGGGGCCGGCCTAGTGCGCGGCCCAGTCGTCGCGGCGGAAGATCTTGGTGGTCAGCTTCTCCAGCAGATAGGTCAGGTCTCCTTGCCGGGCATGCGCGGCCACCTTGGACGCGCGGCAGGACAGTTCGAACAGCCGTCCCAGGCCCGGCTCGGTGCGCCGGATGCGGCTGACGATCTGTTCGCGCTCTTCCAGCAGCACGTCCTGCATCAGCGCCGTCTTGGTCTCGTCATGGGCGGTGTACACGCCCAGCGCGTCCGGCACGATCAGGTTCTTGCCTTCGCGCAGCAGCCGGCTCCACAGCTCCAGGTCCATGCAGTACCGCATGCTTTCCTGCAACAGGCCGTACTTGCGCAGCAGGTCGCGGCGGAAGATGGCGGACTGGTTCGGGATCGAGGCCTTCACCACCGTGAGGGTGCCGCGGTTGACGGGCGTGTAGTGGATCTTGCGGAAGATGCGGTTGTCGGCATCCGCCACGAAGAGGTTGCCGCTGACGATCGGCGCGCGGCCCCGCGCCGCCGCCGCGCCCAGCTTGCGCAGCGCGCCCGGAAAATACAGGTCGTCCGAATTCTGCCAGCCGACGTAGTCACCGGTCGCGCGTTCGAAGCCCTTGTTGATGGCGTGCGACTGGCCGCGGTCCGGCGTGCTCTCCCAGTAAGACAGGTAGCGCTCGTATTTCTTGATGATGTCCACGCTGCCATCCGTGGAGCCGCCATCGATGATGATGTACTCCAGCCGCGGATACCCCTGGTTCAGCACGGACAGGATGGTGCGCTCCAGGAACTTCGCCTGGTTGAACGAGGGCGTCACGATCGTCACCTTGGGCAGCAGGCCGCTGGCGATGGGCGCTGGCGGACGGAGCTCGCGGACGAAGTCGATGAGCTGGCGTGAATACTCGTTATGGCGCTTGCGCATGTAAGACCTCAGCATGTTGGTTATCGGGTGGCCGCAGGCATGGCGCCCGTAAAGTCGGGGCGGGATTGACGGATGGCGAGGGCCACGCCGGCCAGCGTG
>DALZRX010000047.1:0-15101 GCA_032015805.1 Achromobacter sp. | reverse complement strand
TGCTGGCGCACACCGCCTTTGAGTACAAGCGCAGCCGCGCGACCGCTTGAAGCGGCCCGCGCTCAGGCGGGCCAGGCGGTGACCGGCGTGTCCGGGTGGACCTTCATGATGCGGCAAGGCACCTGCACGAAATTCGAGATCCAGGCCGCGGCCAATTCGCCCTCATCGACGACGTCGATGGCCTGCTCGCCCACCATCATGCTGTAGCGGACGCTGTCGTCGTCTTCGATGACGTCCAGCGGAATATCCATGCGCAGCATGCCCGGCGCCTTCAACACCAGGTAGCCGAGGCGCAATTCCACCGACACCTCGGCCAGCCGGGGGCACAACTCGCGGTTCAACCACTGCCCCGAATCATTGGCGACCAGCCACTGGCGATGATAGGTGGCGGCCTGCGACTGCGCCGTCACGCCGCATTCGGCGACGGGCTGGAATTGTTCTGCGCTCATTTGCCCAGGAGTCCTTTCAAGGCCTTGTCCACCGCGGCGCCGCTCTTGCCCTTGCCGGAGACCGCTTCCTTGAGCTTGTTCTCCAGGCTGCGTTTCAGGATGCCGCCGATGGCGTCCTTCCAGAGCAACGTATAGGAGGGATTGTCGAACGGTCCCTTGAAGTGGACGGGAATGGTCACGTCCTTCAGGTCGATCAGTTCCTTGCCATCGGGATTGGCGGCCGGGTTGATGACACGCGCGCGCGCCACCAGATCCAGTTCGCTCCTCACGAAATCGATGTTCGCCGGATCGCCCTGCGTGATGCGCAGCAGCGGCGACACGAAGTTCAGACGCTTCGCCGTGGCAATACCCTTGGCGACGACGAAGTCCGCGTCCAGTTCCGAGAACTGCGTCTGCTTGCCGGTGTCGGCGAGAACCGTTTCATTCTGCGCGTCCGGCGAGAACCGGGCCTTCAGGTCGCGCAGCGTCTGCGTAAGATCGATGCCCTTGACCGCGCCATCGCGCAGCTTCAGCTGCAGCGTGCCGCCCAGGCCGCTTCGCATCGCGTAGGCATTGGCGCCGGCGGTCTTCAGGTCAAGCGTCAGGTTGCCCGTGCCGCTCAGCACGTTGCGCTTGGCCAGGTCCACCAGCAGGGGTTCGATCGCGATGCCGGCCAGCGTCATCTTGGTGGCGATCTGATTGCCTTGCGCCGCGTCCACCGACAAAGCGCCCGCCAGCTTGCCGCCGTACAGCCCTGCCGCGAGGTCGGAGATGTCGAGTTTGCCCTTGTCCAGCTTGACCGAGGCCGAAACTTCGTCCGCCTTCAGCCCACGCACGACCAGCTTACCCACCTTGAGGGTGCCATTGACGCTGGGGCCGACCAGCGCCGACAAGTTGATCGTGTCGTCGGGCGCGGCCGGCGCGGGTTGCGGCGCGGGCTTGCTGTCGTCCTTCTTGCCATCCGCGGGCGGCTTGGGCGGCGCGGCCACCACGGGCGGCACCAGCTTGTCCAGGTCCAGCGTGTCCACAACCAGCGCGAACTTCATCTGCGGGGCGTCGGACAGTTTCGTGATGTCGGCGCTGAGGTCGAACTTGCCGCCTTCCAGCACGGCGTTGATCTTGCTGGTGGCCTGATCCTTGAGCAGATCCACCGTCAGGCTGCCGATCACCGGAATCTGCAGGCTGCCCTTGGGCAAGCCGGGATCGGTGATGTTCACGTCCCCGCGCAGTGCCGACATGGCGCCGCTGCGCATCAGAAGGTTCAGGCTGAGCGGCGAGACAAAAGCCAGCTTCACCACGCGATCGCCCTTCTTGGACGTGCTGTCCAGCTTGGCTTCCTTGATGTCCAGTTCGCCGGCGTTGCCGCTGATGCCGTTCAGGCCGAAACTGGCGTCAAGGCCGCTGATGCGCACCCGGCCCGTCAGGGCCTCGCCGGTGGCGGACGCGGGCGAGATATTGAGCGCCGGCGCATCGACCGCCAGCTCGAAAGGACCGTCGGCCACGCCGCCCTTGGCGCGCACGGCCAGCTTTTCGATCTGCAACTGGCTCTTGTGCGGGTCGATTGCCAGCTTGGGAATCGCGACGCTGGCTTCCACATTGGTCGCCTGCGCGCCCGGCTCGGTCACATCGCCCTGAAAGAGGAGCTCGAGGCCGGCCACGTCCAACGCCGACTTCTGCCCGTTGAACGCCAGGTTGCCGCGCATCACGAGGCTCTTGGCCTCGGCGCCGGGCAGCTTGCCGTCCATGCGCAGGTCCAGCTTCTGGGCGGCATAGCGTTTGGCCGACGGATCCAGCGTCAGCAGCGCCTGGCCAGTCAGATTGGCATCCACGCGGGGATAGCCGCCCTCGACCCGGGCCGACATGCGCACGTCAAACGGCTGGTTGAACGTGACGCGGCCCGTGTTGGCGTTGATGCGGGTGACGGCGACCGCCATGCCCGTGATCGCGTCCTGCATCTGCACTTCGCCGTCCTTGAGGTCCAGGCCGGCGATATCGATCTGCATGTTGTTGCGCGACGGCGGCAGAGTGCCGCTGGTGATGGCCTGCGCGGCGGTCTGGGCCGCGCCCACCAGGGCTTCGGCCGGGTTGCCGGGCGCATTGGTGACAGGCTGCGTGCCGCCAACCAGGTTGCTGAAATTGAATTGGCCCTGCTTGTCCCGCACCACGCGGGCCTTCAGCCCGCTGATGGCGACGTGGTCCACCACGAAGCTGTTGGACAGCAGCGGCCACACGGCCACGGCCAGACGGGTGCTTTCGATGGAAGCGAAAGTGTCGGTGCTATTGGGTTCGGACAGGGAGACGCCCTGCACGGACAGGCCGATCCGCGGAAAGAGCGACAGCTCGATCTCGCCGTCGATCGTCAACGTGCGCTGATAGCGTTCCTGGACAAGCTCTTCCAGCTTGTACTTGTACGCGTTGGGGTCGAATGTCAGCAAGAAGATGGCCAGGCCGACGACGGCCACGACAACCAACACTACCAGGCCTATCAAAATGCGCTTGAACCACGTTTTCATTGCTGCCCCGTCGGTACCTCGACTGGAAATCCTTGATGCCGCCCACCGCAAGACGCGCGGGGAAGGTGCGTTGCCGGCGGCAAGGCCGCCGGCCTACTGAACTGTGTGCCCTCCAGGCTTGCCTTGAGGGGCTTGCCTTGCAGGGTCTGCCTTTTGGAGCCCGCCTTTTAGGGCGTGTCCTCGCTCCTGCCGAGCCTGCGGCATTGGCGACAAACGGAGGTGCTACCGAGGAAGGCCTGCTGAAGACGCCGGTAACCCAGCGTGCAGATAACCGCTATCGTAACAAATCAGGCCGCCGAGCGGGATCGTCCAGGCTGACGGCTTCCTGTCCGCCGGATTGTAGGGCTAGAATGTTTGATCGATCAATTATTGATGCATCCAACAATGTCCGCCCCCGCCCCCACTTCTCCACACTCATCCGGCCAGCTGCTTCCATTCCGGCAAACCCTGCTGGCCATGCTGGGCATGTGCTTCGTGATGATGCTGGTCGCCATCGACCAGACCGTGGTGGGTACCGCGTTGCCGACCATTGTGGCGGAACTCCGTGGCTTCGAACTGTATGCATGGGTTGCCACGTCCTACCTGCTCACCTCGGTCATCACGGTGCCCATCTTCGGCAGGCTGGGCGATTACTACGGACGCAAGCCCTTCGTCGTGGCTGCCATCGTGCTGTTTACCTTGGCGTCGGTGCTGTGCGGCGCCGCCGACACGATGCTCGAGTTGGTGCTGGCGCGGGCGCTGCAGGGCATCGGCGGGGGCATGCTTGTCGGCACCGCCTTTGCCTGTATCCCAGATCTTTTTCCCGATCCCCACGTCCGGCTGCGCTGGCAGGTCATGCTCAGCGCCGCCTTCGGCATCGCCAACGCGGTCGGCCCCACGCTAGGCGGCGTCCTTACGGAACACTACGGCTGGCGCTACGTCTTCTACGTCAACCTGCCCATCGGCATCCTGGGCCTCTGGTTCGTCGCCCGCTACCTGCCGCATCTGCGCAATCAAACTCCCGGCAAGGTCCGTTTGGACTGGCAGGGCGCGCTTCTCATCGCGGTGGCGCTGGGAGCCTTGCAGTTGCTCGTCGAACTCTTGCCCAAGGACGGCTTCACGCCCCCGCTCCTGCTTCTGGGCGCCGGCAGCATCGCCGCCTTTGCCGCGCTCATCTGGTGGGAGCGCCGCTGCCCGCACCCGCTTCTGCCGCTGGACATGTTCCGCAACCGCGGCCTGGCCACGCTGTTCACCCTGGCCCTGCTGGTCGGCGTGACGATGTACTCGCTGCTCTTCTACGCGCCCCTGCTCCTGCAAGGCGGCTTCGGACTGTCGCCCCAGCAGGCGGGCCTGCTCATCACCCCCATGGTCGTATTCATCACCGTGGGCAGCATCGTCAACGGCCGCATCATCACCCGCATCCGCAATCCCAACCGCATGCTGTATGCCGGCTTCGCCCTCATGGCGTTCTCGTGCCTGGGCATCGTCACCACCCACAACACCACGCCCCATATGCTCATCGCCGCCTACATGCTGATGGCCGGCCTGGGCATGGGTTTCATCATGCCCAACCTCACCGTCTTCGCCCAGCAGACCGCAGGCCGCAGCCACCTGGGCATCGCCACCGCGCTCCTGCAATCCCTGCGCATGATCGGCGGCATGCTGGGCACGGCGGTCGTCGGCACCATGGTCAGCCACAGCTACTTCATCGGCGTCGAATCCACCCTGCGTGGCGCCTCCGCGCAGTGGCTTCCCAAGCTCAACGACCCGCAGATGCTGGTCAACCCCGCGGCGCAGACTGAGTTCCTGGCACAATTGGCGCATCAAGGCCAGGATGGAACGTCGCTCATCGAGATCGCGCGCGTCGCGCTCGTGGGCGCCATCCACGAAGGGCAACTCATCGCCCTCGCCGTCGCCATATTCGCACTCTGGTGCGTGCGGCGCGTGCCCCTGGTGCAACTGGTCCGGCCATCCAAACCGGAACCCGCCGGCGTCGGAGAGTAGCTTTTGCCCAAACAACAACAAGGCCTGCAAGTCATCCAGCACATGGGCCAGACATACCGCGTCATGCAAAGCGCCTTCAGCAGCAAGGTCGGCCACGCACTACCGCGGTGGCGCATTCTGCTGGCACTGCATGAGAACGGACAGTGCTCGCAGAAACACCTGGCGGAGCGCTGCCGGTTGGACCCGGCGTCATTGACGCGGCAATTGCAGGCGATGGAGAAGCTGGGGTGGATTTCGCGGGCAGTGGATGCGGACGACAACCGGCTGACGAATGCCACGTTGACGGCCGAGGGACAAGCGGTAGTGAACGAGGCGTTGCCGAAGCGGGCTCAGTTCTTTGAGGAGTCGCTGAGAGGCTTGTCCGGCACGGATGTGGATACGCTCAATCGGGTGTTGAGCGTGTTGGAAGAGAATTTTGTGCGGGCGGCTGGGGAAAGGGGCGGCTTGGGCTGATTCGCGCCGCTCACTATTGCGCGAGAGGTAGTGCATTGATCTCTGCTCGAGCCTCTCGCCACGGGGGATAGTGCTCATCCAGTAAAGCGATGAAGCGCTCATTGTGCGTCGGCTCGATCAAATGGATCATCTCATGCACGATCACATACTCAAGCAGATCACGAGGCTTTTTAACCAGTTCCGTATTGAGCCGGATATGCGCACGCAGGTTATTGCAGCTGCCCCATTTGGTTTTCATACGCTGCAGGAAATACCCCTCCACCTTTACACCGATCCGTCGCTCCCACAGATCTATCAAGTCGGGAATCACTTGGTGCAACAAGGATCGCTGCCAAGCTTGATACACGGCTTCGCGGCTGCCTGCATCGGTTCCAGGACGCACATATAGCGTGATACGCCGGTGGTCCATTTTCACGACAGGCGGCGCATCGCGCTCAACCACTTCAAGTAGATACCGACGCCCCCAGACGTAATGGCTTTCCCTTGTCGCAAACTGACGAGGCGCTTCACGCGCCTGATTTTGCAATTGCGCGCGCTGCTGGCGAATCCAGCGCAGTTTGGAAATGGCAAAGGCACGCGCCACTTCGAGCCGAATGCCAGTCGGCGCCACGAGGGTGACCATGCCCTCCGGAGGATGAACCGAAAGATGAACATTCTTCACCGCCTTGAACGTGATGTTGATGTCCACCTCACCCACGCGGATGCGCTTTTGTGCCATTAAGCCTGAGCCATCAATAGTCTGGCTGCATTTTCAGCAGCTCGAACAGTTTGAGCGTTGCCGCTCGATCACGGTTAGTCAACGGGTACAGAATGTTCTGCACGATACGTTCCTTTGCTTCGTCGCCCCGCCAACTCGCAGGCGCTTCGTCCCGCATCAGTCGATCGATCTTCAACGCTAACGCGCTCAATGGGTCACCGTAAACGGGGTGCGGTTCATTGAGGACGCTGCCCGGAGACTGAACAACATTGGACACGATGTCCGGAAGATTGCGGTAAATGAGTAACGCAGCGGCATTCCCGCGCAGGACGGGGGGCTCTTCAGTGTCATGCTGCTTTTCGTGAGCCTTTTTCATTAACGCTTCGGCGTTGCGCAGAAAATCTTCATACGCCTCTGTGCTTTCGCGGCTCTGTTGGATCAAGTCATCAAGTAACTTGGACATCTGCTCGTAAAAGCGCGGGTCGGTGAGGCGATCACGAATGATGGTTTTGCGGACATTGTTGATGATGGTTTCCGCAATGGCATTCTTCGACAGCTTTCCTTTTTCGTTGAGCTTCTTTGCGATCGCATCGTGAATGCCGGTCTTGATGATCAGGTCGGTCAGCGACAGTTCTGCCAATTCTCCCAGCACCTCTGCCGGATCGGCTTGAATGTAAGTGTTGATGAGATGGCGCATGTCAGCCTCGAATGGCTTAATGTCCAGCTCTTCACCGCTGTAATGCTTGACGGCCGAACGCACTTCGGCGTAGAAATCCGCTTCGCGTCGTAAGGTATCAACGTCACCATCAAAGTAACCCGCTTCGGCCAAGTTTTGACCGATGGCAGCGAAGGCTCGTAGAAAGGTAGCCACCGCCTTGTAAAACGCGATGCGCAGCGGCTCGCTTTCCAGTAGCGCTTCCGGATCGCCGGCATAGCCGCAAAAATAATGCAGATACTGCTCCAACTCGCGCGGCTGTTCCACTGGCTCGCACAAGTAGTGCAGCGCTTCGCGGGCTTCGTCCAGTTGCGTACGACCTTCTTCAAGCCAATTCTTCAAATGAACGTTGTTATCGCCGCCATCGCCGGCATCGATATCCAATTCATCCGAGGTGTACACGGCGATCGCTCGTTGCACGTCGCCAAACAGTTCCTTGTAATCGACGATATGACCGTAATCCTTGTCGGCACCATCGAGCCGATTGGTGCGGCAAATCGCCTGGAACAAGTTGTGATCGTGCAGTTCGTTGTCCAGATAAATGTACGTGCAACTTGGTGCATCGAAACCCGTAAGCAGCTTGCTGACCACGATCAGCAGTTTCATGCTGGCCGGCTCCTCGATGAAACGGCGCTTGGTCTCGTCTTCGTACTGTTTAGTGGTCTGGCCGTCGTGCAACACGTGCTGCTTGTATGTGTCGTACTTGTAGCGCTCATCGCTACCCGATGACTCTCTTGATATGGCCGCCGGGTTGGGCTCGAACGACGTAATGACTCCCACATGCGAGCCAAAGTGCGTGTTCCGAAACAACCTGAAATAGTGGCAGGCGTCGTAGATCGAGGCAGCCACCAAGAGGGCCGTGCCCCGATTGCTGTCCAGTCGCGGCTTGAGACTGAAGTCCTCGATGATATTGGCGACAATGCGATCCTTGCGCTCCTTGGCGCTCATCAACTCTTCCATGGTCGCCCAGCGTTTGCGCAAGATGGACTTCTGGAATTTGTTCAGGCCACGCGTCTTCTTCTCAAACCAAGCGTCGATGGCCTTGCTTGACGTCAGGCGCTGCGGCACATCTCGCGCCTCGTACTTCAGGTCCAGCACCACTTCGTCCGCCACGGCTTCATGGAACTTGTAGGTGTGGATATAGGTGCCGAACACATCGCGCGTCGTTTGCCTGTCCTTGCGCAGCAGGGGCGTCCCGGTGAAACCGATAAAGATGGCATCGGACAGCCAGCGCTTCATCTGCTTGTTCATGTTGCCGCCCTGCGTGCGGTGACACTCATCCACGAACACATAAAAGCGCCCGTGAATTGGCGGCGGATCGCCACTGAGATCCGCGGCGTCGAACTTGTGGATCAGCGCGCACAGCAGACGCGGTGTGGTAGCGCCCAGTTTTTGCACGAAGTCTAAACGCGAGGTAATGCGCGGTGAGGCAGACTCCGCGCCGATCACGCCCGCGTTACGCATCACCCCTTCGATCTGCTTGTCCAGCTCGTCCCGATCCGTCACTACCAGAACTCGAGCTTTTGGATCGTGTTCTAGCAACCACTTGGCCAGCAACACCATCAGAATGCTTTTGCCGCTGCCCTGCGTGTGCCAGATCACGCCGCCTTCATGCTTGGCGATGCGGGCCTGAGCCGCGCTGATGCCCTGATATTGGTGTTGGCGAGGCACCTTCTTGAAGCCCGCATCGAAGATCACGAAGTTTCGGATCAAATCAAGCAGCTGCGCCTTGCCGCAAATCTGAGCCAACGGGCGATCCAGCAAGGCGCCTGCAGTTGCGGCAGTGGGCGGCTGTTGATCCTTCCACTGCACGAAGAACTGCTCGGGCGTACCGGTAGTCCCATACCGCAGACCCTGCGCATCGCTACCCGCGAGCAACAACTGCACTGTACTGAAGAAGCCTTCGTTAAAGACCTCCTCCTGGTTGGTACGCAATTGGCGGACACCGTCGCCAATGTCCACTGAACTGCGCTTCAGCTCGATCACCGCCACCGCCAAGCCATTGACGTAAAGCACGATGTCAGGCCGACGGGTACTCCCGCCCTTTAGCGTTACTTCTTCCGCCAGCGCGAAATGGTTGCGGTCAGGTTGCGCCCAGTCGATCAATTGCACGGTTTCATGCGCTTGGCCCGCCGCGATCTGCACTGGCACACCATAGCGAAGTAACTGGTAGGTGCGCAGATTGGCCTGATAGGGCGTGATGCCGGTGACATCCACCGCGACTTCCAGCTTCTGCAAAGCTGCGCTGATGTGGGCGGACGAGTATCCGCGAGCAGCTAGATTGACGCGCAGTAGCTCGGTTTCGATGGCGCGGTTGTGATCGCGCTTGCTCCAGTTGCCCAGATATTCGTAGGCCAGGCCGCCATCGGCCAGTGGCGTAGTGAACAGCCGCGCTACGCGGTTTTGGCTGTTGCGCTCGGAGCGAGGCATGGGTTGGGTCATCACATTATTCCTCGGGGACATCATCCATAGGCTTGCCCAGCTCCCGCTCGATCTGTTCGATCGTCGGAAGGCCGGTTTGCAGCTCTTGCGGCAGGGATTCCACCAGTTTGTATTCGGCGATGCCCATTGGCTGCGACTTGTCACCCAGCGCGTACTCGGCCACCACTTTGTTCTTGCTCTTGCACAGCAGCAGACCAACGCTCGGATTGTCTTGCGCGTGCTTCACCTGCCGATCCACCGCCGTCAGGTAAAAGCCCAATTGCCCCAGGTGCTCGGGCTTGAACTTGCCCGCCTTCAGTTCGATCACCACGTAGCAACGCAACTTGAGGTGATAGAACAACAGGTCGATGAAGAACTCCTCGCCGCCCACGTCCAGCAACACCTGCCGCCCGACGAAAGCAAAGCCCGCCCCCAGTTCCAGCAGGAAATCGGTGACGTGCTGTACCAACGCCTTCTCGATTTCGCGTTCCTGTGCTTCTTCGCCCAGGCCTAGGAAATCGAAGCGGTACGGATCTTTCAGTGACTCGATGGCCAGATCGGATTGCGGTGCAGGCAGGCGCTGATCGAAGTTGGTAACGGCTTTGCCCGTGCGCTGCAGCAGGCGGGTTTCGATGTGGATGTTCAGCACGTTGCGCGACCAGCCATGTTCGATGGCGGCGCGGGCGTAGGCCAGGCGCTCCGTTGGCGATTTCAGGCGATCCAGCAATACCAGGTTGTGCCCCCAGGGCAATTGTGCAGCAGCCTGCTGCACAATTTCGGCGTCCGGCCAGGCCTCGGCAAACGCCCGCATGTACTTGAGGTTGCGTGGCGAAAAGCCCTTCATGCCCGGGAAGGCGGCACGCAAGTCATGCGCCAGCCGCTCGATCACCTTCGTGCCCCAACCCTGCTCGGCCTGCCGTGCCAGGATGTCGCGACCGATCTGCCAGTACAGGCTCACCAGTTCCCGATTGACCGCCAACGCCGCACGCTGCTGGGCGGTGTGGATGCGCCCTTTCAGGTCGGCCAGCCAGTCGGCATAACCTTGCGGAGCGGAACTCAGGGAGGCTGGCTTGTCGGTCATATCAGGCGCGTCCTGCCAGTCAATAACTGCTGCATCATGGCCTGCTTGAGGGCGCGGGTCTTGGTGCGGCGCGTTTCGAGGGCGGTGATTTCGGTGTCCATGTCGCTTAAGACGATGGCGATGGCGGTTTGCTCTTCGATTTCCGGAAGATTAATGCAGACATCCTGCACCATCCTCTTATTCAAGTTGGCTTGAGTGCCTTGTTGACCCAAATTTTTTATGGACGGCTTTAATGACGTGAGGTAGTAGTAAAGAAAAAAAACGTCTAGATTCCCCTTCGCCCGAATTCCAAGGATTGCCTGACTGGTACAAACCGGGATTCCTGCAATACTACATTCTCCCAGTGATGCATACATTGCATACAGTACGGTATTGGCTGGAAAAATTTGTGCAGCGGAATTGGCGAGACCAAGTGCCGTCAAGTTTCTCTCGGTATTGCTGATAACTTTCCCTCCTTTTGTCATGTCAGAAATAGAGACCCAAGGAATCTCGCCGTCGTAGTAAGCGGCAACAGAAGAAAGCGGTGTTCCGCCACTACCCATTTCAGCCAAATCTCCCAACCGCTTCACCTGCCACTCCCCAGTGAACCCCGGCAGGCGGGTTTGGCCGGTGAGAAGTTGCTGCATGGAGGCCTGTTTGATGGCGTGCTTTTTGGCGATCAGGCGATCCAGCCCATCCAGCTGCGCGTCCATGTCGCTGAGGGCGGTGGAGATGGCGTGTTGCTCAAGAATTGGAGGCGATGGAAATTGGTATGATCGAAGAATTCCGAGATTCGTGTGAGGTACGCCAGTTTGAATGGCGCTATCAGCGATTTGTCTCTGGCCCTCAGAGCTAGAAAAATAATGACGCACGAACTGCGGATTATGCCGCCCCTCATTCAGTGAAACTTTCATTTGACTTTGTGAGACCAAATAGCGCTGATATTCTCCGTCGGGAACGATTGCAACTTGCCCAAGTGTGCCTCGCTGCGTGAATATAAGATCCTTGGCGCATGCCAAGTTAGCAGTCAATGACTTGGCTTTCTGTTCTGATACAAAGACAAACTCCCCGGACACAGTGCTACCCGACATGTTTTGTCCCCGAACAACAGGGATTCCCTGAGCTACGTAATCTGCAGATACCAAATCAGAACCAAAAGGGCCACCAACGATAGCGTTTGGCTTACTTGCTGCCGCGTCGCGAATCACTGCACAGCCCCAATCCTCTGGAATCACCCCCACTTCCGTCTGCTTGTACCCCGGCTTCACTTCCATATCGCCCCCATCTTCTTCAGGTGCGCTTCCACCTTGGCACTGAGGGCTGCCACATCATCTTCCAATTTCGGCAGCGGGGTGTCGTAGCGTTCGGCCAGTTCGCGGATGCGTTGGGCGAGGGTTTGAGAGATGCGATCCAGTTCCTGCTGCACATCGGCTTGCAGGCGGGCCAGCCATTTGTCTTGCACCACCAGCGTTTTCACCTCGGATTCGCTGAGGTTGAAGTAATGGTCATGGGCGTGCTGGTCGAGTTCCGACTCCAGCGTTTTGACGGCTTTCTTCAATGCGGCCTCGCGGGCGCTGAGTTGCTGCCACTGCTTGAGCACGGCGCATTCGTCGGCGCTGTCGGCGTCATCATCAATTTCGGCGAGGCGGCCTTTGACCTGGGCGGCGTTGATCTTGTCGAAGCCTGCGAAGACGCCGTCTTCTCCACTGTGTACTTCCTCCAGTTCGGCGATCTGGCTGGCGACGCTATCAAGCTCGGCCTGTTTGGCTTCCAGTTCAGCCTGTTCGTCGGCGAAGTAGCGGGCGACGATGTAGGGCTTGGGCAGCAGGTCGCAAGTCCAGCCCTTGTCCTTGGTCTTGCCCTTTTTGTCGGTTTCCACGATGCGCCGGGGCAGGGCCACCCAGCCATCGGCGGCGATCAGGTAGGCATCGTCCTGCATGGTCTCGGCCCAGTAGTCCATCAGGTGCTGATAGATGTCGTAGGGGTCGAGTAGCGGCGCAGCGTGAAAGGTGGTGAGCAGGGTTTCGGAGACCTGCGCAATTAGCGCCTTGGGTTTGTCGCCGGGTTGGATACCGGCGAGCAGCGGCATGACGGCCTGCCGCCATTTACCGAACAGGGTTTCGACTTTGCGGCGGAATTGCTGGAACTGTGGATGGGCGAGGATGATGGAACGCACTTCGGCCATTGGCTGGCGCAGCCGCGCATAACCGGGACGCTCGGCCTCGAATAGCGCCTGACGCAGGGCGGGCATTTCCTGCCAGTCTGCAGCGAAGGCGTCGATGTCGCGCTCGGGGATGCCGCCGTTGAGGTGGGCATCGATGTCGTGCAGGTCTTCCGGCTCGCTGCTGTCGATGTAGCGCGGCAGGTTGAGGTTGTAGTTGTTCTTCTCGCTGGCGATTTCATCCAGCGGCACCATGCGCGCATAGCGCGGCTCGTCCGCGCTGCGGCTGAAGGCATCGACGATGCGGTGGATGTCCTGCTCGCGCAGGCGGTTCTTGGGGCCGTCCTTGATGAAGCCTTTGCTAGCGTCGATCATGAACACGCCCTTGCGGGCGCTGGCGTTCTCCTTGTCCAGCACTAGGATGCAGGCGGGGATGCCAGTGCCGTAGAACAAGTTGCCGGGCAGGCCGATGAGGCCCTTGAGCATGCCGGAACGCACCAGTTGCCTGCGGATGTGGGCTTCCGCATTTCCACGGAACAGCACGCCGTGCGGCAGGATGATTGCACCCTTGCCGGTGGTGGCCTTCATGCTGCGGATGATGTGCAACAGGTAGGCGTAGTCGCCCTGCTTAGCGGGTGGCTCACCCCAGGCGAAACGGTGGTACGGGTCATGGGCCGGGTTGAGGCCGGTGGACCATTTCTTGTCGGAAAATGGCGGATTGGCGACCACGTAATCGTAGGCGCGCAGTTGTTCGTCGTCCTTGAACTTGGGGTTCACCAGCGTATCGCCACTTAGGATCGTAGCATCCGGGAAGCCGTGCAGAATCAGGTTCATCCGCGCCAGACCGGCCGTCGTCACATCCTTTTCCTGTCCTTCCAGAGTGATCCGTCGGCCAGCCTCGGCAGCCACCTTCAGCAGCAACGAACCCGACCCGCATGTCGGGTCATAGGCGGTGGTAGAGCCCTTAGTGTTTGCGTGCGAGATGCCAATCACTTGCGCGATGATGCTGCTGACTTCGGACGGCGTGTAGAACTGCCCCTTGCTCTTGCCGGAATCCTGCGCAAAGTGCCGCATCAGGTATTCGTAGGCATCGCCGAGCAGATCGTCGTTGTCCGCACGATTGTTGGCGAAGTTTAGCTCAGGCTTTTCAAAGATTGCGATCAGGTTGCCCAGGCGCTCGACCATCGCCGCGCCTTCACCGAGCTTATTGGGATCGTTAAAGTCCGGAAAATCGCTGCGCGCCAGCTTGGTGTTGGCATCGATCAGCTTCTGGATGACCTGCGTATTGATCTTGTCGCCAATGTCCGCCTTACCCTTGAGCGCCACCATGTCCCCGAATGAGGCGCCTGGGGGAATGATCACAGGCGGGGCGTAGTCTTCACTGTCACCGTACTTGTCGCTGATGTACTTGATGAAGAGCATGAACAGGACGTAGTCCTTGTACTGGCTGGCGTCCATGCCCCCGCGAAGTTCATCGCACGAGGCCCAGACGGAAGCATAGAGGTCGGATTTTTTTACAACCCCATTACGCGGAGTGCGGGTTGCAGGTGCTGCTATATCTTTTTCTGAGGTAGAGCCGGCACGAATCTTCGTGACCACGTATTGATAGGCTACTTCACGAACCTCCTGCACGGAGATTTCCTCACCATTAGCGGCACTGACTGTAGCCAAGGCTACCGAGCCGCCCCGGCCACGGCCAGGCACAATGCGACCCGAATCAAGCAGTTGTTGCCTGACGCTCTCGTACGTGGCTTCCTGCCACCCCAACGCGTCGCGCAACCGTTGATTCCCTGCGGAACCGCCCATTGCTTCGAGTGCGTTGATAAATCGCTCGACATTTGCATCGATGCTTGTCACTTGAGTATCCATCATGGCTGCCGGCCCCGACGGGCACGGCTCTCCGTTGTCTGCTTGGTTCGGAATCAGGGCGGCACGGACACGATTGTCTCTCACGAGCCTATACCGGTCGATTCACTTCCAGTGATTGTTCAATATTTCTCTGCCTGAGAACAGCCGATCGCGCTTCGTGCGATGTCCGGCAAGCCTCCTACGACCCAGCGCGCAATGCGCGCAAGCTCGGCTAGGCGAACGCAGTCGCGACCAATACAAGAAACGTCGCCGAACACGCAAGCGGCAAAGAGAAATCTGGGTGAGCTGCGCAATCCCCAGGATCGCGGTCGAGAGGCGTGCAGTTGCTGCCGCCGTGGATCAATGTACGTGCGCCCAATAGATAGAAGTGTCATGCCGACGCCTCGCGGTGATCACCGCGAGTAGCCCATTTCCAACTTGGGGATGCAGTCGCACGGGCGCTGCCCGAACGACTGCCATGCGCTTAACAGCGCGTCCAAACTTACGAAGAACGATCAGACGTTAAACAAGAAATTCATCACATCGCCATCCTGCACGATATATTCCTTGCCTTCCGCGCGCATCTTGCCGGCTTCCTTGGCGCCCTGCTCGCCCTTGTACGTGATGTAGTCCTCGTACGAGATCGTTTGCGCGCGGATGAAGCCGCGTTCGAAGTCGGTGTGGATGACACCGGCGGCCTGGGGGCCGGTGGCGCCGATCGGCACGGTCCAGGCGCGCACTTCCTTCACGCCGGCGGTGAAGTAGGTTTGCAGGCCCAGCAGTTTGAAGGCGGCGCGGATCAGGCGGTTCAGGCCCGGTTCT
>DALZRX010000046.1:0-15273 GCA_032015805.1 Achromobacter sp. | reverse complement strand
GCCCTGGCGGCACCAGCAGCGCGGTGATAGTCAAGCAGTGGGGCGTGTTGCAGGCCACGGGCGCCGGCTCGGCGGGCATCTTCGCGCAGAGCGCGAGCGGCAGCTACTACCAGGGGCCGGCCCTTGTCACCATCAACGGACAGGTGCAGGGCGGATCGGGATCGGGTAGCGGAGTGTGGATCGCGTCGGGCAAGGAAAACCAGTTGCACGTGAATGCGGGCGGCTCGCTCGGCGCGTTGTCGGGGGTGGCTGTGCGCTACAACGGCTTGGGAAGCGCCTCGGCGGGCAACGTGCTGACCATCGACAACGACGGCACGCTGGCGGGCAGCGTCCTGTGCAGCAATGCCGACGGCGGCAGTGCCTGCACGTTGAACAATCAGGCTGGCGCCGTGGCCACCGACGCCGTCGCCTACGACGCCCAGGTGCGCAACGACGGGCTGATCGTGATCGGCCGGCCCGGCCAGTTCCAGACGCTGACGGTAAGCGGCGGCCTGACGCAAACGGCCAGCGGCGTGCTGCGCGCCGATGTGGACTTCGATGCCCTGCGGTCGTCGCAGATGGTCGTGCAGGGCGACGCCGACCTGTCCGGCAACATCGACGTCCTGCCGCAAGCGCTGCTGCCCAACCGCGAGCTGACAGTGCTGACCGTGCACGGCGCCACCCAAGGGGCGGTCACGGCGCTGGACAGTCCGGTGTTCGACTATGCGACCCGCCAGTCGGGTTCGCAGACCCGCATCCGCGTCGACTCTGCAGACTTCAATGCGTCCGCCATGGGCTTGAAGGCGAACCAGCGCCAGGTGGCGAGCAATCTGCAGCGCATCTGGGACGCGGGCGGCAATTCCGCGCTGGCGCCGCTCTTTGCGCAGCTTGACCTGGCCTCGCGCCAAGGCGCGGGCACCTATCGCGACAGCGTCGCGAGCCTGTCGCCCGGCGTGACGCTGGCGCCCGCCGCGCAATCCGCGGCGAACCTGGGTCAGTTCACGCGCACGATGATGTCCTGTCCCGCATTCACCGGCGCGGATGCGTTAATCGGCGAACAGGACTGCGTCTGGGGGCAGGTGAGCGGGCGGGCCACCAAACAGGACGGCAGCCTTGGCACGTCGGGGTTCGACTACGACACGGTGACCTATCAGGTCGGAGGCCAGCGCCAGGTCAGTCCGGGCTGGTTTGTCGGCGGCTCCGTGGCCTACGAGAACAGCCGCGTGCGCGCACGTGACGGCAGCGCCAGCGGCAACGGCGACAGCGGCTACGCGGGCATCGTGGTCAAGCGTGAGACCGGACCCTGGGTGCTATCGGCGGCGCTGGGCGGTGGATACGGCGGCTATCGCATGGATCGCAATCTCGGCATCGCGGGATACCAGGACAACCTGGCCAGCCGGCCCGATGTCTACGGATTCAACGCGAGGCTGCGCGCGGCGCGGACCTTCGCGTACCAGAGCCTGTACGTCAAGCCCTACGTTGACCTGGACTTCAGCTACACCCGCATGCCGGGCTATACCGAATCCGGCGAGAACGCGCTCGCGCTGTCGGTGGACGGCAGCGACCAGTTCATCATGGGCTTGTCGCCGATGATCGAGGTCGGCGGCCGCGCCGAACTGAACAACGGCGCCACGCTGCGGCCCTTCGTCTATGCCGGCGCGACCGTCCTGTCGCAGGACGACTGGACGTCCAGCGCCCGATTGCGCGGTGCGCCGTCGGGCACCGGCGTGTTCGAGACGTCGTTGCCTATCGATGACGTCGTGGGCCGTATCGGGGCGGGAATCCAGGTCATGAAGGCAGGCGCCGTGGACTTCCGGCTTCAGTACGACGGCCAGTTCTCGGAACACGTGCGCAGCCATGGCGCGGCGCTGAAGGTATCTATGCCGTTTTGATTGCGCAACGCCGGGCGCAGCTATGCCAGCGCGCGCCGCAGGCGCAGCGACGCGACACGGCCCAGCATGATGGCCTCGACGTCGTTGTTGAAATGCACTTCGGTCTGCGCGCCGGGCCGCTGCTCAAGGTGGGAGACATGCTCGAGATTGACGAGGACGGACCGGGACACCGCGAAGAACGGGGGAAAGGGCAGTTGTGCCGCCAGACGCTTGAGCGTGATGTGCATCAGTTCGTTGCCGTGGGCTGCGCTGCAAAGCCGCACGTAATCGCCCTGCGCCTGCGCAAGGGTCAGGTCCTGCACTTTGATGAGCCGCGTGCCGGTGCGCGTTCGCATGGCAAGATGGCCGTTGGCGCGGGGCCGCAGGCGCGCCAGCGTCTGCGTCAGGCGTTCGGGCGACACCGGCTTGAGCAGATAGTCCACTGCCGCGACATCGAAGGCGCGGGCGGCATAGCCGTCATGTGCGGTGACGAACACGACGGACGCCCCGCTGTCCTGGCTGTCGAGCAGATCGAAGCCGGTGCCGCTTGCCAGTTCAATGTCCAGAAAGATGGCGTCGGGACTGTGGTCCCGGATCAGCCTGCGCGCCAGGTCGAGCGAGTCTGCCTCGCCCGCGACGTGCACGGCGGGGGCGGCTTCGAGCAGCCGGCGCAGGTAGCGCCGCGCCGGGGCTTCATCGTCGACGATCAGCACACGGAGCATGGTTTTCTCGGGCAGCAGGGTAGGGCGAGTGTATTCTTTTCGGTCCAATCCGCGGGCAGAAATCAGGCAGCGCATCCATGACAACGACAACGATCGGACGGGAACTGAGCCAGGGGGAATCCGCTTCGGGATTCTGGCGCGCGCAGGCGGTGGGATGGGTCTTTCTGGCCATCGTGGGCTATTTCATCCGTCTCGCGGTCTTCGGCAATGCGGTCGCTGCGTTCTGGCTGACGGTCGCGCTGGAGCCGTTGGCATTCGGACTGACCAGTGTGGCGGCGCTGCTGCACGGACGATTGCCGGCCAAGCCGCGCGAACCCGTCCTGTTGCTGGGCTGTGCGGTGCTGCTGTGCGTGGTCGCGTCCGCGCTGCTGGCAGCGATCGCCTACGCCATCAACCATCTGTTTCTCGCCGGCATCCGCGACATTCCCGGCAACCAGTACTGGCTGGGATTCATCTACTACATGGGCATTCTCTCCATCTGGACGCTGATCTATTTCGGTGTATCCGCGGAGCTGGCCGCGCGCACCGAACGCATGCAGAAGATGAAGGCCGAGACCCGTTCGCTGAAGCTTGAACTCGAACACCTGCAGTTGCAGGTGGAGCCACACTTTCTCTTCAACTCGCTCAACACCATCGTCGCGGAGATTGCCGATCGCCCCGCCGTGGCCGAGGAGATGACGCGGCGCCTGGCCGAGTACCTGCGCTATTCGCTCGACCGGCGGGGGCGCGGCCTGTGCCGGCTGGAAGAAGACATCGAGGCCGCGCAGGCCTACATCCGCATCCAGGCGCTGCGCTTTGAGAGAAGGCTGGACTGCCGTTGCCAGATCGACCCGGCCACACTGAAGATTCCCATCCCGCACATGACGCTGCAGGGGCTTGCCGAAAACGCGATCAAGCACGGCATGCGCGGCGAGCACGACCGGTTCACGATCCACATCCGCACGCGCCTGCATGGCGGCGAGCTTGTCATCGAAGTCGACAATCCAGGCGAACTGCAAGCGCCCTTCGACCGGGTGGAAAGCAATGGTGGACTGGGCAACCTGTGCCGGCGGCTCGCGCTGCGGTACCCGGACCGGTATGCGTTTTCGCTGGAGCAGCGCGCCGACCTGACCGTTGCCCAGATCCGCTTAAGGGGTGAACCCCTGCCGCTGTAGGCGTCAGCCCTTGACCTGGGCTGGCTGATAGAAGCAGTAACCGCTGCTGCGCAGCGTCTTGACGGGCAGCGTCTGGCCGCTCAGGGCTTCGACGCGGCGGCGCAGCCGGCGCATCTGCGTGTCGAGCCTGCGCTGGTCGTAATCGAGGTAATCCGCGCCCAGGGCCTCGACGATCTGCCGGCGGCTGATGTTTTCGCCGGGCTGGCTCATGAGGACGTGCAGGACCGTCAGGTCCTGCTGCGACAGGGGCATGGTGGCAGCGCCCGGGATGTGCAGCCGGCGCGGGCCGATGTCGAGCAACCAGCTTGCAGGCGGCTGGTCCTGGCCGGGCTGCGGCAGGCCCAGGCGGCGCACCAGCGCGGCAAGCGTCGCGGCCAGTTCGTCCAGGTCGCAGCCCTTGCCCAGGTAGTGGTCGGCGCCCATTCCCAGTCCCGAAATCCGGTCGGGACCGGTCTGGCGCGCGCTGAAGACCACGATGCCGACTTGCTGGCCTTCGTGCCGCAGCCGCTGGATCAGGTCCAGGCCGCAGCCATCGGGCAGGCCGATGTCGATGACGGCCAGATGATGGCGGCTGGGGTCGAAGTGCTGGTCGAATTCCTGCAGGCTGGACACGCACTGGGGGGCGTATCCCAACTCTTCGAGAAACTCGCCGAGCTCCTGGCGCAGCACGGGTTCGTCTTCGAGCAGGATCACTTCAGGCATGGGGCGCCTGCGGAATGCCGCGTGAGGGGCTGGTGTAATCTGCCGGGTTGCACGGAAATGCTGCGTAGATTGCGATTCATGAAACGGGAATGTTACTCCAGGGCGAACCTGTGGCTGGCGCTGCTTGCCTGCCTCTTCGCGGGTGTGCTGGCCGTGGCCGGACCGGCGCGTGCCGAGCCGCTGCGCCTGGATGGCATGGATAGCGTCAAGGACGCGGGCGGACATCTTGAGCGCCTGATCGATCCCGACGGCGTGCTCGATGTGGGGCACGCCGCCACCGCAGACGGCTGGACGCCGCTGCCGGGCAGCCTGAGCGCCGGGTTCACGCCCGCGACAATCTGGCTGCGCCTGCCCGTGCAGGTAGACAAGGTCATGCACGGCGGCTGGATGCTGCGCCTGAGCAATGCGCTGCTGGACGACGCGCGCATCTATGTGGGTCATGGCGGCGGCTGGACGATGCTTGGGCGCAGCGGCGAGGATCTGGCGCGGCGCAAATGGCCGGTGGACTATCGCAGCCCGGTGATCCAGTTCAATCCTTCGCAGCCCGGGGAATACGTCATCCTGGTGCGGTTGCAAAGCAAGAACGCGCTGGCGACGCGGCTGGAAGTCTGGCAGCGGCTGGCATTCGACAACCAGTCGCGCCGCGAAGGCCTGCTGTTCGGCCTGTACTTTGGGTTCTACCTGCTGCTGATCTGCGCGCACGCGGCGTTCTGGCTAGTGACGCGCGCGCCGATGAGCGGACTGTTCCTGGCATATATCGGCAATTGCGTCTTCAACGAGGTCTTGTCGCTTGGGCTGGTGCAGCAATTGACCGGCCTGCCCGTGGCCTGGAGCGATCGGCTGCTGGGCGTCGGCATCGCGGTCAGCCTGCCGGTGGCGCTGCGTGTCGCGTTCCGCCAACTGAACCTGGAAGCGCTGTATCCGCGCGCGGTGCGCTGGCTCGACTGGCTGTTCTGGGGCATCGCGGCGATCTGCTCGGCGCTGATCGTGACGGGGCATTATGGCGCCGGCATGCAGCCGATCCAGGCGCTGGCGCTGCTGGTGATCGTCGGTTTCTCCACGCTGGCCGCATATCTGCTCAAGCGCGGATGGCGGCCGGCGCGCTTCTTCGCGTTGGCGTTCGGGGTGTTTTACCTGGGCGTGCTGATTGCGTTCCTGCGCAACCTCGGGGTGTTCCCGGTCAACGCATTCACCGAGTACGTCTCCACGCTGGGCACGATGCTGCACATGCTGCTGCTCAGCCTGTTCATCGTCGGCCGCTACGAGCGGCGCCGCCGCGTCCGGGAATTGCAGCAGGCCAACCTGGCGGCCGATCTGGCGCGTCAGCATAGCCATTGGCTGGAACGCGAAGTCGCCCTGCGCACGGCCGAAATGCAAAGCGAGATCGAACGCCGGGTCGCGCTGGAAGGCGAGCTGCGCACGTCGCTGGAGAAAGAGCGCCAGATGTTCAGGGAGCAGCGCGACTTCGTGGCCATGGTGTCCCACGAGTTCCGCACACCGCTCGCGATCATCACGACGTCCGCGCAACAGCTTGGCCGCAATCTCGCCGCGCCGCTGGAAAAAAGCCTGGCGCGCTGCGCCAATATCCGCAATGCGGCGATGCGCCTGCTGGCGCTGGTGGACGAATACCTGACCGATGACCGCATGCGCGAGCCGCGGGCCGAACTGCGCATGACGCGGTGCGATCTGCCGGCGCTGCTGCAGGATCTGGCAAGCGAGTATCCGCCGGGGAGGGTGCAGACCACATACCAGACGGGAATCCAGACCCTGGACTGCGACGCGGGCATGCTCCGGATCGCGCTTCGCAACCTGCTGGCCAACGCGGACCGGCATTGTGACGACGGGGGGACGGTAGGCGTATCGGTGGGCGAGGACGGCGACATGCTGCGCATCGCCGTGGCGAATCCGGGCGGCGACATTCCGCTCGCGGAGCAGGAGCGGTTGTTCCAAAAGTACTACCGGGGACATAACGCAATGCGTCATCCCGGCGCGGGGCTGGGGTTGTATCTGGTGAGTTCGATTGCGGAACGGCTGGGCGGATCCGTGGTCTTGGAGTCGGCGGGCGGTGAAAAGCCGGTGTGCTTTTGCCTCAACTTGCCGCAGTCGGGGGCGGCGTAACAGCGCGGACGGCGCAAGAGCTGCCCTTGGGAAAGCGGCACCGTTGCGTAAAAGCATCTATTTGTGTCCGCGTGCGGGGTGGATGGATAGCTTCAAAATCAGGAAAAGCGCCCAATCTTCGGGCCAATTGTGGCGATTTGAGGTGGGAGGTTCTCGGATCTTACAAACCGCTCAGATTCGCTCAGATTCCGTTTTGCAATGATCGGTACATTTCTGACACGAAATTTACATGGTCACTACAAAATGTCTCGCCGCTTTCCGCTCACCCGTATTGCCGTTTTGCTCAGCCTGAGCCTGCCGTTTTCTGCCTCGACGGCCATTGCGCAGCAGATCGACTACGTCCTGACCACCGCTACCGTAAACGGCGATATCGAAAACGTCGGGAATTACACGTCCATCACGATCGAAAACAACTCGGCGGTGGGCGGCAGTGTCATCAATAGCAACACGCTTTGGCCGGCGCCGCACAGTCCGTACAGCGGCGGCATCACCGTGCAGGCGTCGAACATCAGCGGTTCGATCATCAACGAGGTCGGCAAGATTGTGACCAGCAATCGCGCGGGTATCAGTCTTACCGACGGCGCTATCGTCCAGGGCGATATCCACAACAAGGGTGAGTTTGGCGGTTCTTACGGTCTTGGCATCGGCATCGAAGTGCTCACCGGGAGTACTGTCGTCGGCAAGATCGTCAATGACGCAAACCTTAAGGACGGCATCGTTGTGTCAGGCGCCGAGGTCCTGGGCGGTATCGTCAACAACGGCAAGCTCTCGGCCAATACCAGCGGCATGGCGATCAACGTGGTGGGCGCCACCACGCCGATGACGATCGTGAACGCCGGGACGATTCAGGGCGATGTGATGCTTGGCGCGTCCACCCTGGATATCACTGGCGGCAGCATCACGGGCACCGTCGCGGGATCCGGCATCGTGAACATCAACGGTGATTTCGGTGCGACGTCCAAATTCAACGTCGGCCAGATCAACGTTGCGCCGGCCGCGACGCTCACGCTGAACAACAGCAGTATGAATGGCGAGATGTCGGTGCAGGGCACCCTCGCGGGCTCCGGTTCTGTGGGCAAGACGACGTTGGAATCGGGCGCGACCTTGTCGCCCAGCGCGGCGACGCAGATGAACAACATGATGATGGTGCCTTTTGTGTCGTCGGTAATCGTCACCCCGCCATCGCCGACCGGCACCATCACGGTGAACGGCGATCTGACCTTCAAGCCGGGCTCCACCTATCGCGTCGATGCGACGGCCGAAGGCAAGAGCGACCGCGTGAACGTCACGGGCACGGCCAATCTGGCGGGATCCGTGGTGCACGTCGGTTCGGGCGGCACGTACGCGGCCTCGACGGCCTACACCATCCTGTCGGCAACCTCCATCAACGGCCAGTTCGACAGCCTGTCCAGCGACCTGGCCTACTTGAAGCCGTCGTTGAGCCAAGAGGGCAACGAGGTGGTGCTCAAGCTCGATATGAAGACGGTGTCCAACGAACCGGACTCCAAGCCGATCGACAATGGCGGCAACACCGGCGGCAACACCGGCGGCAACACCGGCGGCAGCCCCAGCAACCCGGACAGCGGAACCCGTCCGATCGAATTTGCCGACCTGGCCGTAACCGGCAACCAGCGCTCGGCCGCAAACGCCGTGCAAAGCCTGCCCAAGACCAGCGCCCTGTACACGCGTGTCCTGAACCTGCCCGAAGGCGCCCCGGCCGGCGTGTTCGCCGATCTGTCGGGCGAATCGTTCGGCAGCAGCGTCTCGGCGATGCAGAACGTCAGCAACAACGTCGCCAGCCTGCCTACCGCGCAACTGCGCGCCAACATGAACGCCGGCTTCATCCCGGGCCCGCCCACGGCGCAAGTCGGCCGCGGCGACGCCTCGATGCTGCCGCGTTCGAATGCGCAGCCCCTGTGGGCGCAGGCCTTCGGCAACTGGCGCACGATGGACGGCAACGGCAACGTGGCCCAATCCCGTGAACGCGACGTCGGCATCTTCGTGGGCGGCGACCACGGCGTGGGCAACGGCTGGCGCGTGGGTGGCGCGTTCGGTTACACCGACAGCCGCATCACCGTGGACGACCGTTCCGCCAAGTCCGACGTGAACAGCTACAGCGCGATCCTGTACGGCGGCAAGTCGTTCGAAGCCGGCTCGGGCAAGATCAACTTCACGGCCGGCGTGGCCTACACGTGGCACGACATCGACAGCAAGCGCAACATCAACGCGGCGGGCCAGTACCAGGAGCTGAAGGCCGACTACAGCGCCAGCACCGGCCAGGTCTTCACCGATGTGGGCTACGCCATCCCGCTGAACGACCGCATCACCCTTGAGCCGTTCTTCGGCGCGGACTTCAGCGACCTGCGCACCCGCGGCTTCTCGGAATCGGGCGGCGACGCCGCACTGAGCGGCAAGAGCAGCACCAACAACGTGGGCACGACCACGCTGGGCCTGCGCGCGCAGACCACCTTCGACGTGAAGGAAACCGCTGCCCGCCTGCGCGGCATGCTGGGCTGGCGCCATGCTTACGGCGACGTCAATCCGGAAGCCACGATGTCGTTCGACGGCAGCCAGCCCTTCACCGTGGCGGGCAACCCGCTGGCGCGTGATGCGGCCGTCATGGAAGTCGGCCTGGATGTGGCGATGAGCAAAAACGCCACGCTGGGCCTGGCTTACTCGGGTCAGTTTGGCGACGGCAACCGTCAGAACACCGGCACCGTCAACGTGAGCTGGCGCTTCTAAGGCGATCCGCCTCGACGCTTGGGAAAAGCCGGCCTCTTCGGAGGCCGGTTCAAACACGAAACTTACCTGGTCAACACAAAATGTCTCGCCGCTTTCCGCTTACTCGCATCGCCGTTTTGCTGAGCCTCAGTATTTCTCCCTTCGCCACGCCGTACGCATTGGCGCAGACGGGTCCTGATGAATTGCAGGACGGCGTGCTGCTCCCCTTCGTGGCCGGCGATCTCGAGAACACGTCGTCGACACACTATCGCTACATGCGCATGGTGAACGTCGCGACGCGCAACGGCGACTTCATCAACCGCACGTTGCTGGAAGGCGGATATCACGCCGCCGCCATCACGATTGAGTCGGGTTCGACCCTGAACGGCTCGATCCGCAACGAAGGCAATGGCATGGTCTACGCTGTGCGGGTGTCGAGCAGCACAGTCGGCGGCAACATCGTCAACAACGGCGAAATCGACCGCCCCGAAATCATTTTCGGCCGCGCTGGCGGCACCGTGAATATCGGTTCCAGTGTGACGATTACCGACAACAGCGCGGTCATTGGCAACATCGTCAACAACGGCAACATCTCTACCAACAGCATCAGCCCCGTTTACCAGTCGAGCGGCTACGGGATTGAAGTGTCCAACGGGAGCGTGGTCGCCGGGCGCATCGAAAACAGCGGCAACATTTTTGGCGGCGTTGTGGTGAGTGGGAATGCTGAAGTGATGGGCGGCATTGTCAACACCGGCTACATCAACGGCCTGGGCAGCTCTACCCTGTCCAGCGGCATCGCGGTCGATGTCGAGGGCGCCCATTCGCCGATGGTCATCACGAACACGGGCTCCATCATTGGCGACGTGCGCCTTGGCGCCTCCACGCTGAACATCGACGGCGGCAGCGTCATCGGCGCCATCATCGGCGACGACAATCAGCACAGCCTCATGGCCAGCAGCGGCGGCATCAGCACGGTGAACGTCAATACCGACTTCACGCCTGACGGCGCCATCACGGTCGGCGCCGTGAACGTTGCAGAGGGCAAGACGCTGACGCTGGCCGGTAAGAAGGTGAATGGCCTGCTGACGGTGAAGGGCACGCTGGCCGGTACCGGCAACGTGGGCATGACCACGCTGGAATCCGGCGCGACGCTGTCGCCGGGCACCGCCGTGTCGTCGAAGCACGTGATGATGATGGTCGCGCCCGGCGCGAACATGTCGGTTAACCCCACCGGGGCGCAGATCGGCACCCTGACGGTCAATGGCGACCTGACATTCAATCCGGGTTCCACCTATCGCGTCGACGCCACCCCCGACGGCAAGAGCGACCGCGTGAACGTCACGGGCACGGCGAATCTGGCGGGTTCCGTGGTGCACGTCGGCGAGGGCGGCACGTATGCGCCCTCGACCAGCTATACCATCCTGTCCGCCGGCAATCTGAACGGCCATTTTGACAGCCTGTCCAGCAACCTGGCCTATCTGCAGCCGACGCTGAGCCATCAGGGCAACGACGTGGTGCTGACGGTCGACCTGAAGCAGGTTTCGACCGAGCCGGACAGCAAACCGATCGACAACGGCGGCAACACGGGCGGCGAAACCCGTCCGATCGAATTTGCCGACCTGGCCGTGACCAGCAACCAGCGCTCGGCCGCGAACGCCGTGCAAAGCCTGCCCAAGACCAGCGCGCTGTATACGCGGGTCATGAACCTGCCCAACGGCGCGCCGGCCGGCGTATTTGCCGACCTGTCCGGCGAATCGTTCGGCAGTAGCGTGGGGGCGATGCAGAACGTCAGCAACAACGTCGCCAGCCTGCCTACCGCGCAACTGCGCGCCAACATGAACGCCGGCTTCATCCCGGGCCCGCCCACGGCGCAAGTCGGCCGCGGCGACGCCTCGATGCTGCCGCGTTCGAATGCGCAGCCCCTGTGGGCGCAGGCCTTCGGCAACTGGCGCACGATGGACGGCAACGGCAACGTGGCCCAATCCCGTGAACGCGACGTCGGCATCTTCGTGGGCGGCGACCACGGCGTGGGCAACGGCTGGCGCGTGGGTGGCGCGTTCGGTTACACCGACAGCCGCATCACCGTGGACGACCGTTCCGCCAAGTCCGACGTGAACAGCTACAGCGCGATCCTGTACGGCGGCAAGTCGTTCGAAGCCGGCTCGGGCAAGATCAACTTCACGGCCGGCGTGGCCTACACGTGGCACGACATCGACAGCAAGCGCAACATCAACGCGGCGGGCCAGTACCAGGAGCTGAAGGCCGACTACAGCGCCAGCACCGGCCAGGTCTTCACCGATGTGGGCTACGCCATCCCGCTGAACGACCGCATCACCCTTGAGCCGTTCTTCGGCGCGGACTTCAGCGACCTGCGCACCCGCGGCTTCTCGGAATCGGGCGGCGACGCCGCACTGAGCGGCAAGAGCAGCACCAACAACGTGGGCACGACCACGCTGGGCCTGCGCGCGCAGACCACCTTCGACGTGAAGGAAACCGCTGCCCGCCTGCGCGGCATGCTGGGCTGGCGCCATGCTTACGGCGACGTCAATCCGGAAGCCACGATGTCGTTCGACGGCAGCCAGCCCTTCACCGTGGCGGGCAACCCGCTGGCGCGTGATGCGGCCGTCATGGAAGTCGGCCTGGATGTGGCGATGAGCAAAAACGCCACGCTGGGCCTGGCTTACTCGGGTCAGTTTGGCGACGGCAACCGTCAGAACACCGGCACCGTCAACGTGAGCTGGCGCTTCTAAGGCGATCCGCCTCGACGCTTGGGAAAAGCCGGCCTCTTCGGACGCCGGCCTTTTTTTACGCGTATGACCGGTCTTCGTTAAGCAAGGTGTCAGACACCCCGCGCATCCGTGCAATACCGGGTGTCCGGCGAAATCTCGCTTCGATAAACTGTCTGGCCACCCCTATAACGAGAACGCCATGAGACAGTTTCTACCCACCCTGGGCGCCGCCCTGGTGCTATCGCTGGCCACGCACGCCGCCAGTGCCCAGCAGTCCCCGCCTCGCGATCCCTTCTTCTGGCTCGGCGAGATGAACAAGGCCACCACGGTGATCAATACCGATGCGGGGCTGCTCGACAAATCCATGGCGCCGCGGCTGGCGGCGGGCGTTGCCAAGGTGATCAGCGACGGCAACCAGCCCGGCGCCAAGCGCCCGGCCACCGTCATCACCTTTGAACCCCTGCTGATCAAGGCTGCGGGCGAAGACATCACCCTCTTGCACGCCGGCCGTTCCAGCCAGGATATGCACGCCACCTACCGCAGCGCCATCCTGCGCGACAAGCTGCTGGATCTGGCGGACCAGTTGAACGCCACGTCCACCACGCTGGTGGAGCTGGCGGCCAAGCATGCGGGCACCATCGTCCCCAACTACACCAACGGCGTGGCCGCGCAGCCCAATAGCTATGGGCACTACCTGCTGGGTCAGGCAGCGGGTCTGGCGCGCGACGCGCAGCGCATCCGCGAAGCGTACGTGCGCATCGACCGATCGCCCATGGGCACGACCGTGTTGAACGGCACGAGCTGGCCGCTGGATCGCAAGCGCATGGCGCAATACCTGGGCTTCGAGGCGCTGGTCGACAACGCGTACGACGCCTCGCAGATCTCGTCCATGGACCAGCCCGTCGAGGTCGCGTCCATCGTCACCAGCATTGCGCTGCGCACCGGCAATTTCGTCGAAGACGTGATGACCCAGTACGCGCAGTCGCGCCCGTGGATCCTGCTGGAAGAGGGCGGCGGCAACACCTACGTGTCCAGCGCCATGCCGCAAAAGCGCAATCCGGGCCTGCTCAATGACACGCGCAGCGACGCGTCCACGGCGGTGACCCTGGCGATGGGGCCCGTCCTGCAGACCCACAACATCACGCCGGGCATGAGCGATCCCAAGGACGTGAAGCAGAATTCCGCGATGGTGGACAGCGGCATTTCCGCGCTCAAGCGCTGGGACCGCGTGCTCAAGGCCATGGTCATCAGCCCCGACCGCGCGCTGGAGGAACTGAACAGCGACTGGACCGCATCGCAGGAGTTGGCCGATGTGCTGATGCACAAGTACAAGCTGCCGTTCCGCGCGGGCCATCATTTCGCGTCTGAGGTGGTGTCGTACGCCAAGGCCAACAACATCAAGCCGCTGGACTTCCCCTATGAGCAGGCGCGCCGCATCTATGCCGACGCGATGAAGGATTCGAAGTACGGCGCCGACCTGCCCATGAGCGAAGCCGAGTTCCGCTCGACGCTGGACCCAGTGGCCATCGTGAAGAACCGCGCCACCAGCGGCGGCCCGCAGCCCAAGGAAATGGACCGCATGGTCAAGGAGGCCCGCGAGCAGCTTGCCGCGCAGGACAAGTGGATCAAGGCGCGCCGCGCGCATATCCGCGATTCGCTGGCGGAACTGGACAAGCAGTTCGACGCGCTGCTGGCCAGCGCGCCGAAGCAATAACGCTGGGGAGCACTAACTGGCGGCGTCTTTCCCGCAGACCTCCAGGACGCAATCGCGCAGCCAGCGATGGGCGGCATCGCCGTCCATCCTTGGGTGCCAGAGCATCGACACCGTGAAGGGCGCCATCGCGAAGGGCAGCGCAAAGCTTCGCATGCCTTCCCGCAACGCGGCGGTGTGCCGTTCCGGAACCGTGGCGATCAGGTCCAACCCCCGGGCAAGCGCAAGCGCGGTCGAAAAGCCACCGGCGATCGTGGCGATGTTGCGTTCGCGGCCCAGCGGTTTCAGTGCTTCGTCAACAGGGCCCGATTCCAGCCCGCGGCGCGACACCAGGATGTGGCGCGCGGCGGCGTAGCGCGTCAGCGTGACGTTGCTCCGGTTCAGCGGGTGGCTCGCGCGCATGACGCCGATGTAGCGGTCCTGGAACAGGGCGCGCGTTCGCAATTCCGGGCTGGCCGATTGGCCCACCACGCCGGTTTCCAGGTCCACGGCGCCTTCGCGAAGGGGCGCGCTGTCCTTGTCCGGCTTTTGCATGAAGCGCAGGCGCACGCCCGGCGCTTGCGCTTCGACGCGCGCGACCAGGCTGGCGCCGAAGCTTTCAACGAAACCGTCGCTGACGCGCAGCGTGAACGTGCGTGCGAGTCCGGCCGGGTCCAGCGCCTTTGCGGGGCGCAGCACGGATTCCGCATCCCGGACCAGTCCCGCGACGTGGTCGCGCAGCGCTTGGGCCCGAGGGGTCGGAACCAGCCCGCGCCCGGCGCGTACCAATAGCGGATCCCCAGTGACATGCCGCAAGCGCGCCAGCGCGCGGCTCATGGCCGATGGACTCAGGCGCAAACGCCGGGCGGCGCCGGCCACGCTGCCTTCGGACAGCAGCGCGTCGAGGGTGATGAGGAGATTGAAGTCGGGCAGGTTCATGAGCCAAACGTAGCATGCCGGTGACCTGAGGGAAGGGAATTGGCATGGCGCCGAATGCACGTATTCAATGCAAACGCTGCGCCTTCCGCCAGATGTCGTCGGTGCGTACGCTGGCGGTTGTCTCCCTTGCTGGACTGAATCATGTCTTCATCCGACCCGCTCGCCTCGCCACCCCGACCTTCGCTTGCGCTCCAGGTCTGCCTGTCCATGTCGATGTTGCTGTCGTCGCTGGGCACCAGCATCGCCAACGTCAGCCTGCCGACGTTGGCGCAGGCGTTCGATGCCGCCTTCCCGTCAGTGCAGTGGGTCGTGCTTGCCTATCTGCTGGCCATTACGATTACCGTTGTCAGCGCCGGGCGCCTGGGGGATCTTATCGGCCGGCGGCGCCTGATGCTTGCCGGTCTTGCGCTGTTCACGGGCGCTTCGTTCCTGTGCGGCACGGCGCCCGGTCTGTGGATGCTGGTGGCCGCACGTGGCGCGCAAGGCGTGGGCGCGGGCGTATTGATGACGCTCGCCATGGCGTTTGCCAGCGAGGCGGCGCCGACGGACAGGGCAGGCCGCGCCATGGGTCTGCTGGGCACCCTGTCGGCGACCGGCACCGCGCTCGGGCCGACGCTGGGCGGCGCGCTGAGCGCCGGGCCCGGATGG
>DALZRX010000045.1:0-15427 GCA_032015805.1 Achromobacter sp. | reverse complement strand
GGGTGACCGTGTGGCCGTTGCGGCAGCAGGCCGGGGATCGGCGCTGCGCCCGGCGGCAATCGGGGCCGGCCGGGGCCCGATGCGTGCCGCGCCGTGGTCAGGCTCCTGTCGCTTCTCGCCGTCCCAACACCTTCATCGGATTGCCGCCCTGTATCGAATACGCCTCGATCTCGCCGCGCACGACGCTGCCGGCCGCGATGACGCAGCCCTGGCGCAAAATGGCGCCATCCAGCAGCACACAATTCGCGCCAATCCACACGTCGTCTTCGATCACGATGCCGCCCTTGCTGGGTCGAAACCCTTGCTCGCGGATGGGCAAGTCCCTACGGCGGAATTCGTGGTTGGCGGGGGCGAACGTGCAATTGGCGGCCACCGCCACGCGCGCGCCCATGCGGATGCCATTGCCGGTATAGAGCACGCAGCCGGAATTGATGACGCATTCCGGCCCGATCTCGACGTCGCCCGAGCCGCCCGCGGGCTTGATCTTCACGAACGAGTCGATCACCGCCCGCGGTCCGATCTGGATGCGCGTGCCGCGCGTCGAATCCTCGATGTCCGCAAGGGGGGATACCCGGGCGGTGGGGTCGATCTGGATCATGATGCCAGCCGGTTTCGGGTTCAGGCCATGCGGCGCAGGAAGCCATCCGGCGCGGACGTGACGAGCAGGCGGTCTTCCACCGAGCGGTCGATTTCGAACTCGGGATGCTGCTTGATCCACTCCCACACTGCGGTCTTGGGATTGTTGCCCTTGCCCCAGTGGCGGCCCGGCCATTCATAGTCGGCCGGCATGTCTTCCACGAAGGTATCGAAGACGACGCAATAGCTTCCCACGCTGACCAGGTCGGCGTAGGCATTCAGCTCGGCCAGCACGTGGTCATGCGTGTGGTTGGAATCCAGGCACACCATGATGTTTTTCTTGCCCTCGGCATGCGCGCGCACCTGGGCGATCGTGGCTGCGTCGATGCTGGAGCCTTCGATCAGATGAATGCGCTTTGCCAGCGGATGGCCCTCGATGGCCTTGCGGTTGTGCTCACGGATCTCGATGTCAACGCCGACCACCTCGCCGGCGCCCAGCAATTGCAGCATGGACGCCGACAGCATCAGCGAACCGCCATGGGCGATGCCGGTCTCGATGATCAGATCCGGCTTCACGGCCCAGATCAGCTCTTGCATGGCCATCGCGTCCATGGGCAACTGAATCAGCGGCCGGCCCGCCCACGAGAAGTTGTTCATATACTTGCGCTCGAGCGCCATCTGGCGCCAGGCGATGGACAGCTCGCGAAACTCCTGGTCTTTTGCGAAGCCGGCAATGCGGGCTTCCTTCTCCTGGCGATATTCCGGATGCGCGTCGGGCGTGGTTTCAAGGTAGGACATTCAGATTCCTTTGTGCAGACGGTACTGCGCTAGAAAATTCGGGAAAAATTCGGAAAACGGCCGCGGGGGCTGGCGGCAGAGCGCTTGCGTGCGGCTCACGTCGATGTCGTCGAACGCCCATTCCGGGGCGTCGGGCGCCACCGAAACGGGGTAACCCAGGACGCCCTGCACGCAGGCCGCGACCTCGCCGTTCTCCACGCCGGCGCCGTGCGCGACGTTGAAGATGCCAGCGGCGTCCGACAGGGCGATGGCAAGAATCTGGGAGACCGCGTCGTCGATGTGAAGGTAGTCCTTGCGGGAGGCGAGCGCGGTGCGCAGCGTGATGTGGCCGTCGCGCGCGCCTTCCTCCAGCAATTGGTCAATGAAGCTGTCCGGGGCGTCGCGCAAGCCGACGATGTTGGACAGGCGTGCCACCTTGGCCGGCCGTCCCCCGTGCAGGCAAAGCGATTCGCCCATGAGCTTGGACAGGTTGTACAGGTCGCTCGCGTCGTTCGGATTGACGCGCAGCGCCGCGCTTTCACGGGTGTCCGCCACGCCCGAATACACGCGCGTGCTGGATAGGTACGTCAGGCTGTCGAAGTTGCCGTGCGCCAGCAGGCTGCGCAGCAGGCATACGTGGGCCTCCACGGTATCCAGCGGACGGCTCCGAAAGTCCGAGGTGAGGCCGATGGCGTAGATCACGTGCCCCAACGGCCGGTGCAGCAGGTTCGCATCCTGGCGCGGCGGCGCTTCGCAGGCAACGCCGTCGGCGCGCAAGCGCGCGACCAGATGGCGGCCGATGAAGCCCGAGGCGCCAAGCACGGTGACCGGCGGGGCATTCATGCGTGCGGACCGCTGTCGATGGAAAGCGAAGGGATCGCCGTGACCAGCTTGGCGTTCCATTCATGGCGGGCGTAGGAAAGTTGCTCCGACACCTCGGTCTTCAGGTTCCAGGGCAGAATCAGGATGTATTCGGGCCGGTCCTCGCGCAGCCGGGCTTCGGCCACGATGGGAATGTGGCTGCCCGGCAGGTACTTGTCCTGTTTGGCGGGATTCAGATCCACGACATAGGGCAGCAGGTCCGGACGAACCCCCGCGAAGTTCAGCAGCGTGTTGCCCTTGGCCGCCGCGCCATAGGCCGCGATGCGTTTACCGCCGCGACGCAGTTCGACCAGGAACGCCAGCAGGTCGTTCTTGACCCGTTCGGCCTGCTGTTGGAAGCGCGCATAGAAGTCCGGTCCGGCAACGCCGGCACGCTGTTCTTCGTCCAGGGTGCGCGCCACCTCGGCGCCGACTTCATGCTTGCCGGTGTCCAGGCGCTGCGCGAAGACGCGCAGGCTGCCGCCGTGCGTTCCCAGGTGCTCGACGTCGAACACCGACAGCCCGTTGGCCGTGAAGATGCGCGATACCGCCGTGAGAGACAGGTAGGAATAATGTTCGTGATAGACCGTGTCGAACTGGCCTTCCTCCACCATGCGCAGCAGGTGCGGAAACTCGAACGTCGCAACGCCCTGTGGCTTGAGCAGCGCGGCGAAACCCGACACGAAATCATTGATGTCCGGCACATGCGCCAACACGTTGTTGGCGGCGATGAGGTCGGCGGCGCGTCCGGCTTCGGTCAGCTCGTCGCCCAGTTCCACGCCAAAGAAGCGCTGCACGATGTCGATGCCGCGGTCGCGGGCCGCTTGCGCCGTGCTGGCGGTGGGTTCCACGCCGTAGCAGGGAATGCCTGCTTCCTTGACGTACTGCAGCAGATAGCCGTCATTGGCCGCGATCTCGGCGACCATGCTACTCCTGCCAAGGTTAAAGCGGCTGATCATCGCGTCCACGTAGCGGCGCGAGTGCGCCAGCCATGACGACGAGAACGAGCTGAAGTAGGCGTAATCGTCCGTGAACAGCGCTTCACGGCCTGCGTGGTCTTCCGTCTGGACCAGCCAGCAGGATTCGCACACCAGGATGCGTAGCGGAAACCACGTTTCGGGACCGCGCAGCGCCGATTCGCTCAGATAGGCATTCGATGGCGGCGCATGCCCCAGGTCGAGGAAGGGCAGGCGCAGTTCGGCCTGGCAATGACGGCACTTCACAGTGCGACTCCAGAATAAGCAGCGTCCAGGCGCGGGTGTTGCTGATCGCGCTCGGACACCAGGGTAGGGGGGGCGGGCCAGGAGATGCCCACGCGGGGTTCCTGGAAGTGCAGGCCGGCCTCGGCCTGCGGGGCATAGGGTGCGGAGTGGCAATAGAGCATTTCCACGTCGTCGCTCAGTGTCTGGAAGCCGTGCGCGAAGCCCTCGGGGATCAGCAGCGCGCGGCCGTTGTCGGCGGACAGGCGCTCCGCATGCCATTGCAGAAACGTGGAAGAGCCTTCACGCAGGTCGACCGCCACGTCCCAGACCACGCCACGGATACAACTGACGAGCTTCATTTCCGTGTAGGGCGGAAGCTGGTAGTGCATGCCGCGGATCGTGCCTGCCTGGGCCGTGTACGTGTGGTTGACCTGCGCCACCGGACCATTCCAACCGCAGGCAGCCAAATCGGCCGCGTCGAACAGGCGCGCCAGAAAGCCACGCGTGTCGCCGCGCGGATGGCGTTGCACGACCTTCAGGCCGGGGATGGGCGTATCGAGAATGGCCAGACTCATTGCGCCGCCTCGTAGTGGTCGATGTCGCCGTGGCAAAGACTTATCGCGTCCTCGCCGGCGTCGAACCGCCGGTACCAGTCCATGCTGCGCGTCACCGCGTGCGCCAGCGCCCAACGGGGCGCCACGTTCAATACGGCGCGAGCCTTGGACGTATCCAGCGTGAGCAGCCCGGCTTCATGGGGACCTTCGATCTGGTCGGCATAAACGGTGCGGCCCTGCCCGTAGGCGGCTTGGGCCAGATCCACGACCGTGCGCACGGGTGCGGCCTCGGCCGCATCCGGGCCGAAGTTGTAGGCGTCCGCCAGCTCGGGGGTGTTCCACAGCGCTTGCGCCAGCGTCAGGTAGCCGGCAAGCGGCTCCAGCACGTGCTGCCACGGGCGGACCGACTGCGGCCGCCGCACATGGAGGTCTCCGCCGTCCCGCCAGGCGCGCGCGGCGTCAGGCAGCAGGCGGTCAGTCGACCAGTCGCCGCCGCCGATGACATTTCCAGCGCGTGCGCTGGCCACCGCAACGCCTTGCTCGCGCAGGAAGGCGTCACGGTAGGAGGCAATGACCAGTTCACTGGCGGCCTTGCTGGCGCTGTAGGGATCGTGCCCGCCCAGCGTGTCGTTCTCGCGGTACGGGTAAGGCCATTCGTTGTTGCGGTACACCTTGTCGGTCGTGACCATGACGGCTACCCGGGCCGATGGGGTCGCGCGCAGGGCGTCGAGCAGATGGGCCGTGCCCATGATATTTGCGGCAAACGTCTCCACCGGCTGCGCATAGCTCGGCCGCACCAGCGCCTGCGCCGCAAGATGCAGCACGATGTCCGGCCGGGCGGTCAGCACCTGTTCGCGCAGCGCCGCGGCGTCGCGGATGTCGCAGTAGCGGCTGTCGACCAGCGCGCCGACGCGGGCGGCCTGGTACAGGCTTGGCTCTGTGCACGGCGGCAAGGCGATGCCCGTCACCTGCGCGCCAAGGCGATGCAGCCAGATCGCCAGCCAGCCGCCCTTGAAACCGGTGTGGCCCGTGAGCAGAACGCGCTTGCCGCGCCAGAAATCAGCGTTCGGCGTTACCAGACTTTCCATGGCGCCTTGCCCGTGCTCCAGAGGGATTCCAGGAGGTTCTTTTCGCGCAGCGTGTCCATCGGCTGCCAGAAGCCCAGGTGCTCGAAAGCATGCAGTTCGCCTTCGCGGCTGAGAGTCTCCAGAGGCCCTGCTTCCCAGGTCGTGTCATCGTCATCGATAAGCGACAGCACCCGGGGCGACAGCACGAAGAAGCCGCCGTTGATCAAGCCTCCGTCGCCGCGGGGCTTTTCTGTAAAGCCGGATACCTTGTCACCCTCGCGACGCAGCGCGCCGTAGCGCCCGGGCGGCTGCACAGCCGTGACGGTGGCGGCTTTGCCGTGCTTGCGGTGGAAGGCGATCAACGCCGTGATGTCGATGTCGGCCACGCCGTCGCCATACGTAAAGCAGAACGCTTCGTCTTCCTTCACGTAGTCGGCCACGCGCTTCAGGCGTCCGCCGGTCATCGTGTTTTCGCCGGTGTCCACCAGCGTCACGCGCCATGGCTCCGCCTTGCGCTGGTGCACTTCCATGCGGTTGTCGGCCATGTCGAAGGTGACGTCGGACATGTGCAGGAAGTAGTTGGCGAAATACTCCTTGATCATGTAGCCCTTGTAGCCACAGCAGATCACGAAGTCGTTCACGCCATGGGCGGAATAGGTCTTCATGATGTGCCACAGGATGGGCCGCCCGCCGATCTCGATCATCGGCTTGGGACGCGTATGGGTTTCTTCGGAGATCCGGGTGCCAAGGCCGCCGGCCAGGATGATCGCTTTCATGCTTGGGTTTCGCACCAGTTCTTGAACATTTCGCGCAGCGCGCCTTCGAACTTGCGCGCGAAGGCGGGTTCGTCCATCAGGGGGCTGGCGTGCATTTCGTCGCGCAGGCCGGTGCGGATGTTTGCGAGGGCGGGGATGTCGGCGGCCAGGGCGACGACTTTCTCCACGTAGTCCACCTCGGATTGGGCCACCCATTCCGGACGTCGGATGCCGTGCAGGATCGAACTGCCGATCCGGCCGACGCTGGGCCGGCTGGCAAGGCTGATGTACGGCACGCCCATGTAAAGTGTCTCGACCAACGTCACGCCAGAGTTGTGGGGGAAGCAGTCCAGGCCGATGTCCATGCTGCGCAGGATGTCCCAAGGCGGGGTGTCCCAGCCGATCAGCAGACGGTCGCGTGCGATTCCGTGCGCGCCGAATCGGCTCGCCAATTCCTCGCGCATCGGGCCGTCCTTGTAGCTCCGGCTATTGACGATCAGCCGCGACTGCGGCACGCGGCGCAGGATCTCTGCCCACACGCCGACGACCTTGTCGTTCATGCGGATCGCGCGAGTAAGGCTGCCAAAGGTGATGTATCCGTTCTTCTGCGCCGGCAGGTCGTTGCATTCGCCCATCCCTGCGCCTGCGCGGTAGATGAAGTTGCTGTCCGCCAGACGCCAGGGCTTTTCGGAGAACAGTGCTTCGCTGCCCGCGGGCGCCATGACTTCATCGCTCATGATGTAGTCGATGGCGGTAAGGCCCGTGGTGTAGCCGAAGCCCAGCCAGGTCAGGGAAATGGGGGCGGGCTTGCGGGCAAAGACGCCCAGCCGGTTTCCGCCGGTGTGTCCGGCGACGTCAATCAGGATGTCGATGCCATCGGCGCGGATGCGGTCGGCGAGCGCCGCATCGCTCATGCCGGCGGTGGGCGTCCAAGCGTCGAAATAGGTCTTGAAGCGGGTCGTGACCGGGTCTTCCGCGACGAATTCCGCGTAGGCATGCAGTTCGAGGCTTTCGCGGTCGTGATTGGACAGCAGGGGCTCAATGAAATTGTTGCCCGAATGCTGGCGGAAATCCGGAGAAACGTAAGCCACGCGGATGCGGCGCTTCGCGTCCCGGGGGTTCGAATGCGGGCGCCACGTCGAACGCAGGCCCTCGCAATGGACCTGATTGAACTGGCGGTAGGCCTCGAACACTTCTTCCGCGCTTGCGGACGGGGAGTAGTTCATCGAAAACAGCAGATTGTTGTGCGCGATGAGCGCCTTGGGCGCCAGCGACAGGGCAGCCTTTGCCGCGGCCACGGCTCCTTCCGCGTCGCCTCGATCCAGCAGGATCTTGCCCAGGTTTGTCCTGGCTTTTTCCTGATGGGGGTCCAGCGACAGCGCGGTCATGCAGCTTGCCTGCGCTTCCTTGTAGCGAAGTTCGGAACACAGCGCATCGCCCAGCACACCGTGGGTGGAGGCATCCCTAGGCGCAAGTTCCACGGCGCGGCGCGCTGCGCCGATCGCCTCGGACGTCCGGGTCAGCGCCGTCAGGCAGGACGACAGGACGATATAGCTCTGCGCCCGTGCAGGCGCCAATTCAAGCATCTTGAGCGCGGGGGCAAGGGCCTGGCGGAACCTGCCGGAATTGCAGAGCGTGACGGCCAAGGGCTCCCACGCCGCCGAGGCGCCCGGGACGGTCTTGACGAGCTGCCGAGCCAGAGCTTCAGCCTTGTCGTATTGCCGTTCCATCAGGAGGTCCTGGATGCGCATGGCGAGCGTCGCCGCGGCGGGCGGCAGGCCGCCCGCCATCGAGCTGGCAGCCAGAACCCGCTGATTGAGGCTCACTCGCGCCAGGGCGCCGGCATATAGCCCAAAGAGTTGCGCGTCCCCCTGGCTTGCGGACAGCGCTTCGTTCAGCAGCGCGGCCCAAGCCGACGCCGATCCTTGCAGCAGTCCGTAGCGCTTCAGCAAGCCCAGGAACTCCAGCAAACCGGAGGTGTCCCGTGGGATGCCCGCGTCCGCCATTTCCGGGGCTGTGTTGACCTGCAGCAGCGGCAGGCCTTGAGCAAGCCGATCCGCCATGTTCTGGAAGTCGGGCGACAGGATCAGCCTGACCGGTTCGTGCCACAGATTGAACCGGAGCGGAGTTCCATCGGCGAGCAGTTCGGAGAGCGCCACGTTTACGCAGGCAACCGGGCGGACAGGCGCATGGCCTTCGCTATCGTAGGGACCCGCATCCACGCAGTAGTGCGCGAGCTCGTGCTCCATCAGCGTCGTCAGGGACTTGTCGAGCAGCGTGCGCGCCGCGCCGTCGTCCAGCCCCTCGGCGTGCATGAGCACGGCGACCAGTGTCGTATAAGGCAGGGAGCCCGGCCAGGCATGGGCAAGCGTGTCCATCAGCTTGACCATGTGCACGTCCGTGGTCACCAGGCCGCGGCCCAGGTGGTTCACGTAAGTCGCACCCACTTCCTGCCCATTGGCGGCCAGCCGCTGCGCCCCGCACGCCCAGCGCAGGTCTTTGAGCCGGGTCAAATCTGGCCGCGGCTGCAATTGCTCGGCCGCGGCCTGGGTGGTGAAGAGGCTTTGCCGGAAACCGCGTCCGGTCGCAAAGTCCAGATACTGCTGCCTGACGCTGGGCGGCTGACCCATGGTCAGCAGGCTATGCGTCAGCGATACGTTCTGGCCCATGCGCGGCGCGATTTCGGACAAGGGCTGGGCATCGCCCACGTAACCCAGCCCGGCCTCGGCCGCCCGGCCCGCGAACTCGACGAAGTAGCAGGGATTGGTGGCGATGGGCACCACCGTGTCCTGCGCCTGGCCGTCGATGGCGCGCTGGAACTGTGCAGCGGCCGTCGCAAGCGGGTTGCCGATCGGGTTGAATGCTGCGATCCCTTCCTTGAACAGGGTCAGCGCCGCCAGCGCGCTGGCGCGGAATTGGTCGTCCGTCTGCGCGGCGTGTCCATGCAGCATGATGGCGTCGCGCACCACCTCCTGGGCTTTCGCGCCCGGATACACGTGGTAATCCACGTACAAGATGCCATTTGGCGTCAACAACCGGCCGCAGCGCTCCAGCAGGCCTTGCGCCTGCTCGGGCGGCAGGAAGCTGTAGAGGCCGGTGACGATGATGTAGTCGAACGACCCGGCGCCAGGATCGAACTCGGCATAGTCCTGCGCCAGCAGCGTGATATTGGTCAGGCCCAGCGCGGCTGCCATTTCCCTGCCCTGGGAGATGGCGACATCTGACGCGTGAATGCCAGTGACTTGCGCCTGGGGGTGGGCCAGGGCGAAGGGAAACAGGCCCTTGCCGGTGCCGCAACCCACGCCAAGCACGCGTGCCTTGTCCAGCGCTGGAGCCTCAACGCCATAGAGATGAGCGGTTGCCCGCAGGTTCAGGGGGGAGTGGCTGGTCGCCAGAAGTCCCGGTTCGGCAGATGCCTGGCGGTGGTGGTAGGCCGGATTCGACATGGATGCGGGTGACGGACAGGCGGCAGGCCTGGAGTACGAAGGATGTTGGCAATTCTACGAATCGTCACCTTCGTTCATTCCGCGAATCAGCGTCAAAATACCGCGCCACTTTCCCTAAAGCGCCGGCGAGCCACGCACGAAAAAAAACCCGCGAGGAGCGGGTTTTGGGGTGGACCGAGCAAGGCGCGAAGGGCCTTGCTTGATCTCCAGCCAGGAAAGCCGTGGCTTTCCTGGCTGTTCGTGCGGTTTGCTGAGAATTAACGCAGCAGCGACAGCACGGTTTGCGGCACTTGGTTGGCTTGCGCCAGAACCGAGGTGCCAGCCTGTTGCAGGATCTGAGCCTTGGACATGTTCGACACTTCCGTGGCGTAGTCGGCGTCTTGAATGCGCGAACGAGCGTTGGAGAGGTTGTTGACCACGTTGTTCAGGTTGGCGATCGTCGATTCCAGACGGTTCTGCACAGCACCCAGTTCGCCGGTCAGCTTGTCCAGCTTCGTGAAGGCCGCATCCAGCGTCTTCATCGGATCGGAGGTCTTCGTGCCCTTGCTGGTGTCTTCCGTGGTCAGCTTGCCGGAGCTGTTGACCTTGGCTTCCTTACCGATCTGAGCTTCGTAGTCGCCCGTGCCCGTGCCGCTCTTGACCGTAGCCTTGCCCGTGTTCGGGTCAACGGTGTAGGTCGTGTCGTACGTCTTGGTCGTGGTGAACGTGCCCTTGTCGTCAACGTACGTGTTGGTCGACTTGCCGCTGGTGAACGTGACGTTGGCGCTGGTGATGCCTTGACCCAGCTTGACGATCACGTTGCCGGCGCCGGCGTCGGCCTTGACGTTGGCCAGCAGCGCATCGCTAGCGATGGTGTTGGTGAACGACAGTTGAGCGGCCGTGCCGGTGTTCGAGTACGTCTTGCCGCCGATCGAGACCGACGAGTTGCCGGCGCCGCCGCTGCCGTTCGAGGCTGCAGCCATGACGGTGTCGAGGGTAGCAGCCGTGGCGCTGGAGCTGTTGGTGGTCAGGTTGCCAGCGGCGTCCAGGTAGGCGTTTTGGCCGCCAATGGTGACCTTGCCGGTCGCGTCGACGTCGAACGAGGTCGAGGCCGAGCCGTTGCTGTGCGTGTAGGTGCCGGACGTGGTGCCGGTGGCCGGGCGCAGCGAGGTGGCCAGGGCGGTGACGGCAGCAGCGTTCGAAGCCGACTTGTCGGTGAACGTGAAGTTCTTGTTGGCGGCGTCGTACGTGTAGGTGACGCCGGTGGCGCCGGTGCCAACGCTGACGGTGTTGCCGTTTTCCAGCTTGGCGAACGTTTGGTCGGCCGTGGCGGCAGCGTGCGTCGTCGTAACCTTCCAGTCGTTACCGGTGGCCACGCCGCCAGCAGCTTGCAGGTCGGACACGGTAGCCGAACGGTTCTGGGTGACGCCCGAGCCGTTGACGTTGAAGCCGTCCAGACCCAGCGTCTTGACGCTGATTTCCGACAGGTTCAGGGTGATGGTTTCGCCGTCATTGGCGCCGACTTGCAGCGTCAGGGGCTTGGCCGAATCCGACAGAACCTTCACGCCGTTGAAGTCGGTTTGCTCCGAGATGCGGTCGATGTCGGACAGACGCTGGTTGATTTCGTCTTGCATCGAGTTCAGCTGTTCTTGCGAGTAGCTGCCGTTGGCGGCTTGCACGGACAGTTCGCGAACGCGTTGCAGGTGGGTGTTGACTTCGGAGGCAGCGCCTTCCGTCGTTTGAGCCAGCGAGATGCCGTCGTTGGCGTTACGAGCGGCTTGGGTCAGGCCCTTGACGTTCGCGGTGAAGCGGTTGGCAATGGCCATACCGGCGGCGTCGTCCTTGGCGCTGTTGATGCGCAGGCCCGACGACAGGCGTTCAATGGCGGTACCCAGGGAAGATTGCGACTTGTTCAGGTTGTTCTGAGCAACGAGCGACAAGTAGTTGGTATTGATGACTGCAGCCATGTTTAGGCTCCCAAGAGAGAAAGGCTTCTTCAAACCGGGCAGCGGGGCCGCCCATCTTTGTAACGGGAAGAATTCGTTGACTTATGTCTTCGAATTTCTCCGTTGCCAGGATTACGGCAGTCCAAAATCAATCTTTAGGTTTTTTTTTGGGCAATCGTAAATTTGCCGGATGGACAGGCGGTTTGCCTGCCGGTTCACATGGGGCGGAACCGGCAGGGTGCTAGCGGCTCAGTTCAGCAAGAGACCGCTGCGGCGCAATTCGGCCAGCAATGAGTTGAGAAATTCTTGCGCGACCGGTTCCAGATTGCGGGCGCCTTTATAGGATTGGCCGTTTGGATGAGGATGCCGGCCAGTCGTCAGCGCATCGCGCACGGCGCTGCGCAGCTCGGTTGCGCTCTTGGCCCCGTCCATCATGCCCATGATGTGCCGGCTCAGTGGATCGGCGGGAGGCGTCACGCCCTGGTGCCAGAGGTTATGCAGGCTGACCTGGGAGTTCGGCCGTGTTGCTTCGGGCAAAAGGTCGAGGGCGCCCGCGATCAGCAAAGGCTTGGACTGCGGCGCTTGGTACGAGGACGGCTCCAGGCGGTAATACAGCGCATTGGATTGCACGAGAGCGATGACATGCGTGAGCAGCGCGCTCGTCATTTCATCCGAGGTGGCTGCAGGCGCATGCTTGCTTGCGGCTTCGCGAATGGCGTCGAACGCAACCGACTGCGGCCAGGATTGGCCCAGCAAATCCATCAGGGCGTGGGCGACCGGGTCCTGTGACGACAGCGTGGCGCCCCGTGCGGTCAGGTATTGCCGTTGCTGAGGTGACGCGGAGGCGCCCGGCTGTGGGCGCAGGTCTGCCGCAAGATGCATGCGCGTGAATGCGCTGCCTTCGGGCTGATCCAGGATGGCGTCGGCGCGTTCGGCGTGAACCAGCAGGCTCTTGCGGAACGAGCGGCCGATCGCGAAGTCCAGATACTGTTCCCGCATTTCCCGGCCGGCGTCGACGCCAAGCCCGTTCAGGCCCAGTGCCACCCGCGAGCCATACGTGGAAGGAAAGGACAGTTGCGGCTCCGCATCCGTCAGGTAGGCCAGGCCAGCCTGCTGAGCCGCAGCCGCAAACTCGAGGAAGTAGCAGGGCGTGTTGACCGCTTCCAGATACTCATGCAGCAGATAGTGATCGCTTTGGCCTCGCAGTTTTTGCGCGGTGTGCTGCAGCGCCGACTGCAAAGGATTGTTTTCCCACAGGCCGTTTTCGATGAGGCTCAGCATGTCTTTGGCGCGAGCCAGCTTTTCTTGCGGCGTTTGCGCACCAAAGCTGTTGAGCATCATGGCGTCGCGGATGACGTCCGACGCCTTCCAACCGGGATAGGTGTTGTAACTGATATAGGCAACGCCTTCGGGTGCAAGGTTTGTCTTGCAGATGCGGAAAATGGCGTCTCGCACCTCCGGCGGCACCCAGCTGAACACCCCGTGGCAAATGATGTAGTCGAACGTGCCAAATTCCGGGGTGATGTCGGTCAGGCTCATCGCATGCAGATCGAGGTTGCGCGCGCCGGCGGCTTCGGCGGCGCGCTGGCCTGCCTCGATCTGTTGAGGCGACAAATCAACCCCGACCACGCGAGCCTCGGGATAGGCCAAAGCGAAGGGCAGGACATTGCCGCCAGCCGCGCAGCCCAGTTCCAGGACGCGGGCGCGATTCAATTCGGGCGCGGAAATCCCGTACAGGTGTGCGACAGCGCGCAGGCTGCCGGGCGCCGTGTAGGAAAAGGGCAGGGACAAATAGGGGGTTTCGTCGTAGGCGTCAGAGATGGCCTGCGTCAAGCGGTCGGGTGCGCTCATGGCGAAATTCCGGGAAGGTCGTGGTGCGCGGCGATGCTCTCGCTATTTGCCGCGCACGAGTTTGTGGGCTAGGTCGAAAGGCTAGCAGGCCCACTGCGCCCCGGAAGGCATGAACAAGGTCCGATTTTCCCCCTGAATCCGCGCTGGCTCGGAGACATTTCGGATGGCACGCGGGCAGGGGGCAGGAGCCGTCTGAAGCGGCTGGCCACTGGAGAAGTTGGCCCACGGACTGCCGGCCACGGGTTTGCCGACCAACGGACTGCCCGGCGCCCGGAATGCCGTCCACCGGGAATGCCGGCCACCGGTATGCCAATCGTCGACGCTGCGCGGAATGCCGAGGGACAGGAGACTTAAATAATCTGCGCGATCTGCCCCTCCTGGGGCAGCTCCTGCCAAGCCTGATCCTTCAACCTGGCTCGGATGCGCGCGGTCGCCTGCGACCTCAATTGACACACTCGCGCCTCGGTCACATTCATGATCGCGCCGATTTCCTTCAGATTCAGCCCCTGCTCGTAACACAGCGACAGCAGCAGCTTTTCGCGGTCGGGCAGGGCGTCGATGGCGTGAATCAATGCCTGGCGGAAATCCCCCGCCAGCAGCGAATCCAGCGGATTGCCGCTCGGCGTGCCGTGATTCAGCGTGGCGGACCAGTCGGCCTGCCCGGACATTGAATCAGGCTCGGTGGTGAAGTCTTCGTAATGGACGATCTGCACGCCTTGCGCGTCGTGCAGCAGCGACTGGTATTCATTTAGCGGCAAGTCGAGTTGCGCGGCGATTTCGGCTTCGGTCGGCGCGCGCATCAAACGCTGTTCCAGAAACTGGATCGCCTGCTCGATCTTGCGGGCCTTCGTGCGCACGCTGCGCGGCAGCCAATCCTGGCCGCGCAGCTCATCGAGCATCGCGCCGCGGATGCGGGTCGTGGCATAGGTCTCGAATTGGGCGTCTGCGGTCTCTTGGTACCGGCGGACGGCATCGAGCAAGCCGATCATGCCGGCTTGTATCAAGTCGTCGAGTTCGACGCTGGCGGGAAGCCGGGCGAGCAACTGCAGGGCCAGCTTCCGAACTAGCGGCGCATATTCGACCAGGCTGTCATCTGCGTGGGGCATTGCGGGAATTCTGGCGAGTCCATCGTGAAGCGCGGGGCGATGTTGTCAATTTGCGACATTGTCGACAAGCGCGGCTACGGTAAAGCAGACGAATCTTAAGACCCGTCAAGATGGCATTGTGGGCAATGGAACGCCGTTCATTTCAGGAAGTACGCAACGTTTTGAATGCTTATTTGGCAAATTGACGAAAAGTTGTCACGAATTTGTATGTCAAGGTGTGTCTAGAAAGGTACGTTGCGCAACATCAACAAAGATTTGTCATATAAGTCATAGAAAATGACATGACCTGTGGTAAATTTTACTTAATTTGCGAACAAATGATACATTTCGCATTAAAACAGGATGCAGCAAGCGGACAGGTAACAAACGTTGCCTGCGCTACGAGTAATCAAGCCCATCGGGTGGGATAGGGATAGGGAGTACGGCGTGCAACAAGTCGAAAATTCTTTGCTGGCAGACATTCGCGAAGTGAATCTGTCATATCTGTTACTGGCTCAGCGGATGCTGCGTGATGACTACGCGGCATCGATGTTCCGCCTGGGTTTCAGCAACGAAGTCGCTGACATTCTCATGCGCCTGTCGCCGGCGCAACTGGTAAAACTGGCCAGCTCCAGCTCGCTGCTGTGCCGGTTCCGTTTTGATGATTACAGCCTGCTGTCCGCGCTGACCCACGACGTGCTGGGTGGTGCGCTGCAACAAGCGCATGCAACCATCCTGCTCGCCAAGCAACCTGTTGAAGAACTGGCCTGACGGCCCGCGAATCCCCACTCGGAACCCCCTGTCATGGCCTCCAAGAGCGTTTCCCAGGAAGCGGACGACATCCTGCTTGCTAGTTCCATGATCACGCTGGGCGCGCGCCTTCAAGTGCTGGAGGCTGAAACCAGCCTCAGCCATGATCGCCTCGCCCGCCTGTATCGTGAAATCCGCGGGTGCTCGCCACCCAAGGGCATGCTGCCTTTTTCGGTTGACTGGTTCATGACCTGGCTGCCGAACATTCATTCCTCCCTCTTCTATAACGTGTATTCGTTCCTGAATACGCGCACCACCAGCAAGGGCATACGCGCGACCATCGACGCCTATCGCCTGTATCTCGAAAACGCGGGGCAGGAAGTGGCCGACGCCGAGCCCGTCCTGAGTTTCACCCGGGCGTGGATGCTGGTGCGATTCTTCGATAGCGGCATGCTGCAGCTTTCCGCGTGCCGGCAGTGCGGGGGCCATTTCATCGCCCACGCTCACGATCCTCAGTCGGATTTTGTGTGCGCCATCTGCCGCCCGCCACCCCGCGCCGGCAAGACGCGCGCGGCGGC
>DALZRX010000044.1:0-15482 GCA_032015805.1 Achromobacter sp. | reverse complement strand
TGGCCAGTCGCCTGGCCGTGGACGGGAACGGCTTGCCGGCATTGCGGCTGCGCGTAGCGGCAGCGGTCGGCAAAGGCACAGCCGCGCAGCTCGCCCACCAGGGACGGCACCACGCCGGGGATGGTGCCCAGGGCCTCGCCGGGCGCAGTGCGCCCCGGTACGGGGATACAGCCCAGCAGCCCTTGCGTGTACGGATGATGCGGCGTGGCGAAGATGTCGGCCACGGGGCCTTCCTCGACGATCTGCCCCGCATACATCACCGCCACCTGACGGGCGATGCGCGCCACCACGCCCAGGTCGTGCGTGATCAGCACCATGGCGATGCCCAGTTCAGCCTGCAGGTCCGCCAGCAGCCGCAGAATCTGCGCCTGGATCGTGACGTCCAGCGCGGTGCTGGGTTCGTCCGCGATCAGCAGCTCGGGACCGCACATGAGCGCCATTGCAATCATCACGCGCTGGCGCAGTCCGCCAGACAACTGATGGGGATACTGGCCCAGGCGCTGGCCGGCCGACGCAATGCCGACCTTTTCCAGCAACTCGACGGCCCGGTCACGCGCCTGCTGGCTGCTCGCCTTGCGGTGGTGGATGTAGTGTTCCGTGAGCTGTTCGCCGATGGCGTAGGCGGGGTTGAGCGCCGTCATGGGCTCCTGGAAGATCATTGCCATCTTGCTGCCGCGCAGCGCGTTGACGCGGCGCGCGCGCGCCTTGGACAGGTCTTCGCCCAGCACGGCCAGCCGGCGCGTGCTGCGCTGGGCGGCCTTGGGCAACAGGCCCAAGATGGCTAGCGAAGTCATGGACTTGCCGCAACCCGATTCCCCCACCAGGCACAGCGTTTCACCGCGCCTCACCTGGAAGGAGACGTCGCGCACCGCGTGCAGCGGGCCGCGCGGGGTGGCGATGTCGACGGTCAGGCCCTGCACGTCCAGGACGATATCGGTGCCGTTCATGCTCAGGCCCTCTCTTCAGGCGTCAGGAGTTGGTGCAGTCCGTCGCCGGCCAGGTTGATCGCGAAGATCAGAAGCGCCAGCGCCGATCCGGGAATGGCGATCAGCCAGAACGAGAAGAACATGTAGGCCTTGGCCTCGGAGATCATCAGCCCCCAGGACGGCAGCGGCGGTTGCACGCCCAGGCCCAGGAAGGACAGCGAAGCCTCCAGCAGGATGGCGCTGGCGGCTTCCAGCGTCGCGATCACGATGAGCTGCGGCACCACGTTGGGCAGGACCTCGCCCCACACGATGCGCCAGGTGCTGGCGCCTGCCGCCTGCGCCGCGGCCACGTATTCCAGCGAACGCACCTGCTGCGTGGCGCTGCGCATCACCACGGCGTAGCGGTCCCACTTGAGCAGGCCCAGCACCAGGATCACCACCCAGAGCGAACCGCCGACGATCGCCACGGTGGCCAGCGCCACCAGGATGACCGGCATGGACAGGCGCGTGGTGATCAAAAACGACACGGCCATGTCGACCTTGCCGCCGAAGTAGCCGGCCGCCATGCCCATCGCGGTGCCGATAAGGCCGGAAATGAGCGCCACGCTGACGCCGATCAGAAGGGAGATGCGCGCCCCGTAGAAGAGGCGCGACATGTAGTCGCGTCCGAGCTGGTCGGTGCCCAGCGGATGCAGCCACGTACCTTTTTCGTACCAGACGGGCGGGGCGGTGCGGTAGGCCAGGTCCTGGAAATAGGGATCGTGCGGCGAGATCCACGGCGCCAGCAATGCGATCAGCACGATGACGAGCAGGATGCCGCCACCGGCCAGAAGCGCCTTGTTGCGCCGCAGGCGGCGCCACCGCAGCGTGGATGCGGACAGCTCCAGCGGGGGCGGGGCGGGCGTGATGGGTGCGAGCGTTGGCGTGTTCATGTCAGGACACCCGGATGCGCGGATCGAGCCACGCGTTGGCCACGTCAGCGGCAAGCGTCAGCAGCACATACAGCACCGACAGCAGCAGCACGATGAGCTGCATGACCGGATAGTCCTTGTACGTGATGCTCTGGTAGGCCAGGTAACCCAGTCCATCCAACGCGAAGATGGTCTCGATGACCACCGAGCCGCCCAGCAGATAGCCGAGCTGCACGGCGGCCAACGCGACCACCGGCACGATGGCGTTGCGCAAGGCATGCTTGAAGATGACCTTGCGGGCGGGCAGGCCCTTGGCCCGCGCGGTGCGGATGTAATCGGCGCCCAGCACCTCGATCATGCCGGCGCGGATCAGGCGCATGAACGCCGGTGCGACGTAGTAGCCCAGCGCGATGGCGGGCATGACGAAGTGCTGCCAGGTGCCGCTGCCCGACACTGGCAGGATGCGCAACGAGATCGAGAACAGCATGATCAGGATCAGCGCGAAGAAGAAGTTCGGCAGCGCCTGGCCCAGCACGGCGATTGCCAGGCAGATGCGATCGACGAGGCTGCCCTTGTAGAGCGCGGCCATCACGCCCAGCGGAATCGAGATGAGCAGTGCGAAGGCCAGCGCGGCCATGCCGAGCTTGAGTGTCGTCGCAAGTTTTGACAGGATCAGCGGCCCGGCCTCCGTCTTGAAATACACCGAGGTGCCGAAATCACCCTGCAGGATGTGCCAGAGCCAGTCGGCATACTGGACGACGATCGGACGGTCCAGCCCGTAGGTCTGGCGGATCATGTCGATGTCGGCCTGCCGCGCCCCTTCGCCGGCCAGCGCCAGCGCCGGGTCGCCCGACAGGTGCAGCAGCAGAAACGCCAGGATCGACACGGTCAGCGCCACCAGCGCGGCCAGGCCCAGGCGCCTCATCGTGAAATAAAGCATAGGACTTCCTCTCTGTTCAGCAGCGCCGGGCGGCCTCCCGGGCCGGCCCGGCGCGGACCGCGCCTTACTTCCAGCTCATGTCCCAGAAGCGCACCAGCTCATCCGAGTAGGGCTTGAAGTTCACGTCCTTGGTGGCGACGTAGTAGGCGGGCAGCGTCCACAGGGGAACGGCGTAGGCCTTTTCCGCGATGATGTCCAGCGCCTCCTTGTAGGCCGCATTGCGCGGGCCGCTGTCGATCGTGTGATCGCCTTTGTTCAGCAGGTCGCGCACCTTCGGATCGCGCGTGATGTCGTCGCTGCCGAAGGCGAAGTACACCGGCGTGGACGCCGACACGTCGTTCACCAGGTTCGAGCCCCAGGTCTGGTGCGTGAGGGAGGCCTTGTTGGCGCGGATCATGTCGCGCATGGCGGCGTATTGCAGGAAGTTCAGCTTGGCGCGGATGCCGACGGCCTGCAGGTAGTTGATGATGGCTTCGGTCTGGTTGCGCTCGCGGTACGCAACGATGTCGATGTCAAAGCCGTTGGGGTAGCCCGCCTCCGCCAGCAGCTTCTTGGCCTGCGCGGGATCGTACTTGTAGGTCGGCGCCCCGTCCTGGGTGCAGCCCACCTGCGAGGGCGTGCAGATGGTGTTGATGAGCCCGCCGCCTTCGCCCACGATGTTCTTCAGCATGGCGTTGCGGTCGATCGCGTGGATGATCGCGCGGCGCACGCGCTCGTCCTTGAGCTGCGGCGCGGGGGTGCCTTCCAGGATGTTCATCTGCATGAACACGATGCGCATCGTGTTGCCCGTGACCATCTGCAAATTGGGCATGCCGCCCAGTTGCTCGGCCTGGTCCTTGGGGACGCTCATGATCAGGTCTTCGCCGCCCGAGATCACCTCGGCCATCTGCGTCTGGCGGTCGGGGATGAACCGGATGACGACCTTGCCGATCTTGGGCTGGGCCTTGGGCGAATCCTTGAAGTAGTCGGCGTTGCGTTCAAGCGTGATGGACTTGCCGGGCTGGTAGTCGACGACCTTGTACGGACCCGAGCCCACGGGCTTGGCGTTCATGCCCTTGGTGCCGACTTCCTGGTAGTACTTGGCGGGGTGGATCGCGGCAGTGGTGGACAGGTATTCCTTCGCACCAGGAAAGGGCTGCTTGGTCGTGAGGCGCACCTTGTACTTGTCGATCTTCTCGACCTTGTCGATCCACGACACGTTCTGCTGCGTCACGGCCTTGTTCTTCGGGTCGGCCACGAAGTTCAGCGTATAGACCACCGAGTCGGCATCGAACTCCTCGCCGTTGTGGAATTTGACGCCTTCGCGCAACTCGAACTCCATGGTCTTGTCGTCGACCTGTTTCCAGCTCTTGGCAAGCTGGCCCTTGTACTCGTTGGTGACGGGGTCACGATAGAGCAGGGTGTCCCACACGTTGGCGGCGATGATGACGCCGATGCGGACGTTGTTGAAGTACGGATCGACGCTTTCCGGGGCCTGGTCGTAGGCCATGCGCAAGGTGTCGTCTTTCTTGCCGGCAAGCGCCGGCTGGGTGGCCAAGGCGGCGCAGGCCAGCAAAGCGGCCGCCAAGGCCTTGAGCGGTGTGGTGCAGCGGGAGGACGGCGCCGGTGTAGCGGGTGTGAAGCGACAAGGTGTGAAGCGACTATCAGCCATGGTGAAGGCTCCTCTTGAGGACACTACATGTGTTGCGTATCTATCGTCTCGCTCCGGCTCTTGAGCGCCGCCTCGCATTTGCGCTGCAGGTGCTGCCGCATGGTGGCTGCCAGCCGGTCCGCGTCGCGCGCGGCAAGGGCCTCCGCCATTTCTATGTGTTCGCGCATCGCCAGATCCCATTTCTGGCGGTTCTCGTTCGAGACGAAGCGCAGATTCTGGATCCGCGCGTTCTGCGCGTCGTAAAGCTGCTTGAGCAGACTGTTGTGCGCGGCCAGGCTGATGCGCTCGTGGATCTCGCGGTTGACGCGGAAATACGTCGGCAGGTCGTGGCGCGCATGGCTGGCCATCATTTCGTACGTCAGGGCGCGGATCTCGGCGATTTCGACGTCCGTCGCGCGCTCACAGGCAAACTGGCACGACATCGCTTCCAGCCCGCCGATGACTTCGAAGGCCTCGCGGATGTTGATTTCCGACAGCGCCACCACCTGCGCGCCGCGGTTCGGTTCAATCTGCACCAGCCCTTCGGCGGCCAGCACGCGAAACGCCTCGCGCAGCGGGGTCCGCGACACGCCAAGCAGGTCGCACAACGCCCGTTCGTTCAAGCGGGTGCCGGGCGGGAATTCGCCCTGGATGATGCGTTCGCGCAGCGATCCGGCGGCCGTGCCCGCCAGCGTGCGCCCATCGCCGGCGGCACGGGTGGCCGGCGGCGCGGAATCGGGCGCGAGATCGGTCGAGGCGACGGCCGCGGCGTGATCCGGCAAGAAGCTAGGATCGCTGCTCATTGGTATACAAAAATTCCCCTTGTTTTCGCAGACTATAAACCTGTCTTCCATGTCGTTTTGATGGGTGTATACCCTAGGTTATCGACGTAAAAACAATGGGATAGAGTGGCGCATGCCGCAAGTCCGCACGGCCGTGGCGCGCTGCCTGACGGCCGCGCCGGCCGCATTGGTATACAAACCATCCACATTGGGGCTACGCATGCTTACGCTGAACACCCACCCGTCCGGCCGGCACTTCCTGCAGATTCCCGGACCCACCAACGTGCCCGACCGTGTCCTGCGCGCCATCGATCAGCCCACCATCGATCACCGCGGACCGGAATTCGGTGAACTAGGCAAAGCGGTGCTGACGGGGCTCAAGCAGGTCTTCCAGACCGACGGGCACGTGGTCATCTTTCCGGCATCGGGCACCGGCGCGTGGGAAGCGGCGCTGGTCAACACGCTGTCGCCGGGCGACCGAGTGCTGATGGTCGAGACCGGCCACTTCGCCAGCCTGTGGCGCAAGCTTGCCGGACGGCTGGGGTTGGAGGTGGATTTCATCGAAGGCGACTGGCGCCATCCGGTTGACGCCGGCGTCATCGGTGCGCGGCTTGCCGAAGACGCGCAGCACCGCATCAAGGCGGTGTGCGTGGTGCACAACGAGACCTCGACCGGTGTCACCAGCGACATCGCCGCGGTGCGCGCCGCCATCGATCAGGCCGGGCACCCGGCGTTGCTGATGGTCGACACGATTTCGTCGCTGGGTTCCATCGACTATCGCCACGACGAATGGGGTGTGGATGTCACGGTGGCGGGCTCGCAGAAGGGGCTGATGCTGCCGCCGGGCCTGTCTTTCAACGCCGTGAGCTCGCGCGCGCTCGCGTCGGCCGAGACCGCGCGTCTGCCTCGGTCCTACTGGGACTGGCGTGAAATGCTCGGTCCCAATGCGAAGGGCTATTTCCCGTACACCCCGGCGACCAACCTGCTGTATGGCCTGCATGAAGCGCTGGCAATGCTGCAAGCTGAAGGCCTGCCTCACGTGTTCGCACGCCACGAGCGCCATGCCCGCGCGACGCAGCGGGCAGTGGCGGCGTGGGGATTGGAGCTGCTCAGCCTGGACCCGGCCGCGCACAGCCCGGCGCTGACGGCCGTGCTGATGCCCGAGGGCCACAGCGCCGACGCGCTGCGCAAGGTCATCCTGGACCGGTTCGACATGTCGCTGGGGCAGGGGCTGGGCAAGCTTTCCGACCGCATCTTCCGCATCGGCCACCTGGGCCACTTCAACGATCTGACGCTCTGCGGCACGCTGGCGGGGGTGGAGATGGGACTGGCCGCGGCCGGCGTCCCGCACCGCTCGGGCGGGTTGCAGGCGGCCATGGAATATCTGACCCGCGCGCCGGAACGCGCGGCGGGATGAACACACGACAACGAGGAAACCGATGAATACGCTCATGCAGCAGGCGATCCAGTTCGCCAACGACCACGAATCGGCCTGGGACCGCAGCGTCAAGGGCAACTTCGGCGTGCACCTGAATGACCCGCCGCCCTGGAACCGCCTGCTCGGTCCCATCCACGACCGCGGGCCGGTTTCCGGGGTGGTCGTGCTGGACGGCAAGACCGTGGCCTCGTGGGGTGAACCGGACCGCGCCGACCTGACCTTCAGCGTAGCCAAGCTTTACCTGGCAATACTGGCCGGCATCGCGCATGACCGGGGCCTGATGCCGGACGTGGACGAACCCGTGGGCAAGCGCGTGCCGGGCATCGGCTTTGACGAAGGCCGCAATGCGTCCATCACCTGGCGCCACCTGTTGCAGCAGACTAGCGAATGGGAAGGCGAACGCTTTGGGGTGTCGGATCAGGCCGACCGCTACCGCGCCGTGACCTTCGGCGTTCCGCCCGACGGCAAGAAGGGCGATGCGCGTCCGTTGCAAGAGCCCGGCACCTACTGGGAATACAACGACGTTCGCATCAACCAACTGTCGTATGCGCTGCTGCATCTGTTCCGCAAGCCGCTGCCGGACGTCTTCCGCGAGGCCGTCACGCGGCCGATCGGTTGTAGCGAAAACTGGCAGTGGGTCGGCTACGACACGGCTTGGGTCGAGATCGACGGTCAGCGGATGCCGTCGGTTCCGGGCGGCTCGCATTGGGGCGGCGGCATGTCCATCAGCGCCAACGACCAGGCGCTGATCGGCCAGATGCTGCTGAACGACGGCCAGGCCAACGGCCGCCAGATTCTGTCGCGCGAATGGCTGCAAGCCATGCGCACGCCTTGCGCGATCGCGCCGTACTATGGCTATCTGATCTGGCTGAACCACGAAGGCAAGGTTTTTCCCAGCGTGCCGTCGTCAAGCTTTTTCGGCGTCGGCGCGGGCAGCTCCTTCACGTGGGTAGAGCCCGAGCGCAAGATGGTGGTGATCGTGCGCTGGCTCAATTCGGCGCATGCCGACGAGCTGTTCGGCAAGATCCTGGCGGCGGTGGATGCTAAGGACGGTGTCTGACACCTTTTGAAGATTGCCCGGCGCGTCGTCCGGGTTTTGCGGCATGTCAGGCTTTTTCGGGCAAGATGTGGCGTTCTGCCGCGCGCCGTCGCGGCCACGCCCCACATTTTCATCCGATCGAGGAACCACGCCATGAACTACCGCCGACTGGGAACCAGCAATCTCCGGGTATCGCCGCTCTGCCTGGGCACCATGATGTTCGGAGAGCAGACGCCTGATGACGAGGCCGCGCGCATCGTCGCGTCGGCCCGCGATCACGGCCTCAATTTCATCGATACCGCCGACGTCTACAACGAAGGCCGCTCGGAAGAGGTCGTGGGCAAGCTGTTGAAAGGGCAGCGCAATGATTGGGTGCTGGCCAGCAAGATCGGCAATCCCGTCGGCAAGGGGCCGAACCTGTCGCATTACTCGCGGCAGTGGCTGATCCGCGGCGTGGAGCAAAGCCTCTCGCGCATGGGTACGGATTTCATGGACATCCTGTACCTGCACCGGGACTACCACGAAGAAAATCTCGAAGAGGCGCTGTGGGCGCTGGGCGACCTGATCCGCGCGGGCAAGCTGCGCAGCTTTGGCCTGTCGAATTTCCGCGGGTGGCGGATTGCAGAGGTGATGCGCCTGTGCGAAAAACTTGGCGTGCCGCAGCCGGTGGTGTGCCAGCCGTACTACAACATGCTGAACCGCGGGCCGGAAGTCGAGATCCTGCCGGCCTGCAAGCACTACGGGCTGGGCGTGGTGCCCTACAGCCCCATCGCGCGCGGCGTGCTGACGGGCAAGTACCAGCCGGGCCAGGCACCCGCGCCGGATACGCGCGCCGGACGCGGCGATCGCCGTATGCTCGCCACGGAGTTCCGCGAGGAATCGCTGCAGATCGCGCAGAAGCTCGTCCAGCACAGTGCCGCGCGAGGCGTGCAGCCGGGCCATTTCGCGACTGCCTGGGTGCTGGCCAACCCCGTCATCACCGCCGTGATCGCCGGCCCGCGCACCCTGGCGCAGATGGACGACTACTACGCGGCGCTGGACGTGACGATCACGCCCGAGGACGAGGCCGAGGTCAATGATTGGGTGACACCGGGCCACGCGTCCGCGCACGGCTACAACGATCCGAACTATCCCTTCTATGGCCGCCCGGTGACCGCGGCGTAAGGCAACGGCGACGCGGCCTTGCGCGGGCCGCGTCAGCCCCGCGCGGCCGCCGGCTCGGCAGCAATGCCGTGCAGCATCATCTGCTCGGCCACCTGCGCGATGCCGACGCGGGCGATGCGGCCGCGCCGCTCTGCGTCCACCATGCTGGTAATGACGGAAATCAATAGTTCGCACAGCGCGGCGGCGGTGATGTCCACGCGAAAGACCCCTTCGCGTTGCCCGCGCAGAAAGAACGCGTCCAGCGTTTCCTGATAGCCGGACCAGCTATTCATGATGTCCGGTTCCAGCTCCGTGTCGGGCTTCCAGTTGTAGATCAGGAACGCCGTCAGTTCCTTGTGCGCCAGATGCTGTTCGATCAGGCTGCGCAGCGCCGCGCGGGGTGGGGCCGTTTCCAGATGCGAATCCGCCAGCGCCTGTTTCATGACTTGGGCGCAATGCGTCATGAGGCGCAACACCAACTGGTCCCGCGTCTTGCAGAACCGGTACAAGGTCGCCTTGCTGACGCCGACCGCCTTCGCCAACTCTTGCAAGGTGGCGCGCGGCTGGTCCACCATCGCAAGCGCCAGCGCGACCAGCAGCCGCTCGTGGCTCGCCTCTTCAGACATTGCCTCCTCCCCATTTGTGTTGTCCCTGGGCCGGTATTGGATCACGGTCGATTCACTTTGTACAAACTTTCGCCGATTTGTCGAGTAAGGACTTGTTAATCCTCAAAAGCATCCTTCATAGCGAAAAATGAATCATTATTGATTCAAATTCATCTTTCAGGTAGCATCGGCGTCTCTTTGAATTCACGACGCTGTGCGCGGGGGTAGTAATGATGTTGAACAAGGGTTGGCGGCTGCCCCTGGCGGTGTTGACGACGGCAATGATCCTGGCCGGTTGCGGCGGGTCCGAGGGCGGCGAACCGCAGGCAGCGGGTCCGCGTCCCGTGCAGGCGCTTGCCGTGCAGCCCGAGCGCTACACGTTGACCAGCGAATTGCCCGGGCGCGTCGAACCCATGCGCGTGGCCGAGGTCCGTGCCCGCGTTGCGGGCATCGTGCTCAGCCGGGATTTCGTGGAAGGCGCCGACGTGAAGGCGGGGGATGTGCTGTTCCGCATCGATCCCGCGCCATTCAAGGCGGCCTTGTCGCGCGCGCAGGGCGAGCTGGCCAAGGCGCAGGCCGCCGTGTCCGACGCCCAGGCCATCGTCAAGCGCTATGCGCCCCTGGTCAAGATCGAGGCCGTGAGCCAACAGGATTTCGACACCGCCAACACCACGCTCAAGAGCGCGCTGGCCGCGCGACTCTCGGCCCAGGCCGATGTCGAAACCGCCCAGTTGAACCTGGACTACGCCACCGTGAAGGCGCCCATTTCGGGCCGGATCGGTCGTGCCCAGGTCACCGAAGGCGCCCTTGTGGGCCAGAACGAGGCCACGGTGCTGGCGACCATCCAGCAGCTTGATCCCGTCTACGTCGACTTCAACCAGCCCGTTGCCGACATGCTGCGCATGCGCGCCGCCATGCAGGACGGCAGCCTGGGCGAAGGCGAGGGCGCCAGCATTTCCATCACGATCGATGGCACCGATCAGAAGCGCGACGGGCGCCTGTTGTTCTCGGATGTCGCCGTGGACCGCGGCACCGGCCAGGTGACGCTGCGGGGTGAGTTCGCCAATCCCGACGTGCTGCTGCTGCCCGGCATGTATGTGCGCGTGCGCACGCACCAGGGGGTGGATGCGGACGCGATCCTCGTGCCCCAGCGGGCCGTCACGCGCAGCACCGATGGCAAGCCGCAGGTGCTGGTGGTCGGGGCGGACGACGTCGTGGAGACCCGAGCGGTGCAGACCGGCACCATGCGCGGTGGCGACTGGCACATCACCAAGGGCCTGGCCGCGGGCGACCGGGTGATCGTGGGCGGGGTCAGCGCGGCCGTGCCCGGGCAGAAAGTCAGTGTGACGCCCGTCAACCAGGCCAAGGTGGCCGCCGCCGGCGACGCGGCCGCTCCCGCCACGCACTGAGCGGCCATTGATGCATCGCGCGCAAATCCGAGGTTAGACCATGTCCAAGTTTTTCATTGGCCGCCCCAATTTCGCCTGGGTGGTGGCCATCTTCATCTCGCTCGCGGGCCTGCTGGCGATTCCGTCGCTGCCGGTGTCGCAGTTTCCGGTGGTGGCGCCGCCGCAGGTCACCATTGCCGCCACCTATCCCGGCGCCTCCGCGACGGTGCTGGTCGATTCGGTGACCAGCGTCATCGAAGAGGAACTGAACGGCGCGAAGAACATGCTGTACTACGAGTCGTCCAGCAGCTCCAGTGGCAGTGCGGAAATCACCGTCACGTTCCAGCCGGGCTCGGACCCTGACCTGGCGCAGGTGGACGTGCAGAACCGCATCAAGAAGGCCGAAGCGCGCCTGCCCTCGGCCGTGACGCAACAAGGTCTGCAGGTTGAGCAGGCCAGTTCGAACTTCCTGATGATCTACGCCCTGACGTACAAGGGCGAGGACGCGCACAAGGACGTGGTCGGGTTGTCCGACTACGCCGCGCGTCACATCAACAATGAGATCCGCCGTGTGAACGGCGTGGGCAAGGTGCAGTTCTTCGGCGCCGAAGCCGCCATGCGGGTGTGGATCGACCCGCAGAAGCTGCTGGGCCTGGGGCTGTCGGTGGCCGACGTCAACGCGGCGATCGCGGCGCAGAACGTGCAGGTGCCGGCCGGCAGTTTCGGTAGCCGCCCCGGCGCGCCGGAACAGGAGCTGACCGCAACGCTGGCCGTCAAGGGCACGTTGGACAATCCCGACGAGTTCGGGCGCATCGTGCTGCGCGCGAACCCGGACGGTTCGTCCGTGCGCCTGGCCGACGTGGCGCGTCTGGAAGTCGGGCGCCAGAGCTATGACTTCGAAACCCGCCTGAACGGCAAGAAGGCGGTGGGCGCGGCGGTCCAGCTTGCGCCGGGCGCCAACGCCATCGACACCGTCAAGGCCGTGAATGCCCGCCTGCAGGAGTTGTCGGCCTCTTTCCCCGAGGACATCGCCTACTCGGTGCCGTTCGACACCTCCAAGTTCGTCAGCGTCGCCATCACGAAGGTGGTGCACACGCTGCTGGAAGCGATGGTGCTGGTCTTCCTGGTGATGTTCCTGTTCCTGCAGAACTTCCGCTACACGCTGATCCCGACCATCGTGGTGCCGGTGTGTCTGCTGGGCACGTTCGCCGTGATGTCCGTGCTGGGCTTCTCGGTAAACATGATGACCATGTTTGGCATGGTGCTGGCCATCGGCATCCTGGTGGACGACGCCATCGTGGTGGTCGAGAACGTGGAACGCATCATGGCCGAGGAGGGGCTGTCGCCGCGCGAAGCCACGGTCAAGGCCATGGAACAGGTGTCCGGCGCCATTGTCGGCATCACGCTCGTGCTGTCGGCGGTATTCCTGCCGCTGGCGTTCATGAGTGGTTCGGTGGGCGTGATCTACCAGCAGTTCTCGCTGTCCCTGGCGGTATCGATCCTGTTCTCGGGCTTCCTGGCGCTGACGTTCACGCCGGCGCTGTGCGCCACGTTCCTCAAGCCCATCCCCAAGGGCCACCACGACGAAAAGAAGGGATTCTTCGGCTGGTTCAATCGCGTCTTCAACCGCCTGACGGGCCGCTTCGAGGCGCTGAACTCGCGGCTGGTGCGCCGCACGGGCCGCTATATGGTCATCTACGTGGCCATCGTGGCGGTGCTGGCCGTGCTGTATGTGCGCGTGCCGGAATCCTTCGTGCCGCCGGAAGACCAGGGCTACGTCATCGTCGACGTGCAATTGCCGCCCGGCGCGACGCACGTGCGCACCGACAAGGTGGTGGCCGACGTCGAGCAGCATCTGCTGTCGCTCGACGCCATGGGCGACGCCTTCACCGTCATGGGCTTCAGCTTCTCCGGCACCGGCCAGAACGCGGGCATCGCGTTCCCCACGCTCAAGGACTGGTCCGAGCGCGGCGAGGGCCAATCGGCCACCGATGTGGCCAACAGTGTGAACGCGCGCTTTGCGGTGATCGACGACGGCGCGGTCATGGCCGTCAACCCGCCGCCCATCGAAGGGCTGGGCAATTCGGGCGGTTTCGCGCTGCGGCTGCAGGACCGTGGCGGGCTGGGCCGCGCGGCGCTGACCGAAGCGCGTGACCAGTTGCTGGCGCAGGCCAACAGTTCACCGGTGATCGCCTACGCCATGATGGAAGGCCTGGCCGACGCGCCGCAGCTACGGCTGGACATCGACCGCGAAAAGGCCGAGGCGCTGGGCGTGGGGTTCGACGTGATCAGCACGGCGATCTCGTCGGCGTACGGTTCCGCCACGGTCAATGACTTCGCCAACGCCGGGCGCCTGCAGCGCGTGGTGGTGCAGGCGGATGTGCGCGACCGCATGACGCCGGAAAGCATCCTGCAACTGAACGTGCCGAACAAGACGGGTGGCATGGTTCCGCTCAGCGCATTCGTGAAGACCGCCTGGGAAAATGGCCCCGTCCAGATCTCCCGCTACAACGGCTATCCGGCCTTCAAGATCGCGGGCGATGCAATGCCCGGCAGCAGCACCGGCGAGGCGATGGCCGAGATCGAGCGCATCGTGGCCGGACTGCCGGAAGGCATCGGCTACGAGTGGACGGGCCTGTCGTATCAGGAGAAGTTCGCCGGCTCGCAAGCCCCCATGCTGTTCGCGCTGGCCTTCCTGGTGGTGTTCCTGCTGATGGTTGCGCTATACGAAAGCTGGTCGATCCCGGCGTCCGTGATGCTGATCGTGCCGATCGGCGCGCTGGGTTCCGTGCTGGCAGTGACGCTGTTGGGCATGCCGAACGACGTGTACTTCAAGGTGGGCCTCATCACCATCATCGGTCTGGCGGCCAAGAACGCCATCCTGATCGTGGAATTTGCCAAGGACCTGCGTGAACAGGGCCATACGCTGGCCGACGCCGCCATCCAGGCCGCCAAGCTGCGCTTCCGCCCGATCGTGATGACCTCGCTGGCGTTCATCCTGGGCGTCGTGCCGCTGGCGCTGGCCACCGGTGCGGGCGCGGCCAGCCAGCGCGCGCTGGGCGTGGGCGTGATCGGCGGCATGCTGACCGCCACGCTATTGGGTGTGATCTTCGTCCCCATCTTCTTCGTGTGGGTGCTGTCCCTGGTGCAACGCAAGCGGGGCAAGACCTCGCAGGCAACCACCGCTGCACCGCGCACGGTGCAGGAGTAAATCCATGATGCAGACCTTGTTTCCCTTGCGGATGTCCGCGCTGCTCCTTACCGCGGCGCTCGCGGGCTGCTCGCTGGCGCCCGTCTATGAACGACCCGCTTCCCCGGTGGGCGAAGACTGGAGCCAGGCGTCGTCCAGACCGGGCGAGTCCGTCGCCGCCACGCTTGATTGGCAGTCCTTCGTCACCGACGACGCCTTGCGCAAGCTGGTGGAACTGGCGCTTGCCAACAACCGCGACCTGCGCCAGTCGCTGCTCAATATCGAGGCGGCCCGGGCGCAGTACCAGATCACGCGCGCGGACCGGCTGCCCGGGATCGACGCACAGGGCACGGGCACGCGCCAACGCGTGCCGGCGGACCTGAACAGCACCGGCGCGTCGGCCGTGCAAAGCAACTACCAGGCCGGCCTGGGCCTAACCGCCTTCGAACTGGACCTTTTCGGGCGCGTGCGCAGTCTGTCGGACGCGGCGCTTCAGGAGTATCTGGCGACCGAGGCGACCGCCCGCAGCGCGCAGATCAGCCTCGTTGCCGAGGTGATCCAGGCCTATGTCGCGCGCGACAGCGCGCAGCGGCGGCTGGATGTCACGCGCCAGACCCTCGCCAGCCGCGAGGCGTCGCTGGAACTGATCGTCAAGCGCCGGCAGGCGGGGACGGCCACCGCGCTGGACTACCAGGAGGCGCTGGGCCTGACCGAACAGTCACGTGCCGAGCTGGAACGCATGGATCGTGAGGTCCGGCAGGCCAGCAACGCGCTCGGCCTGCTGGTCGGCATCCGCGACCTGTCGCCGTACCTGCCACCGCGGACAGTGGATGCGCCCATGCTGGTGCAGGAGATCGCTGCGGGCGCGCCGTCGGCGCTGCTGGAGAACCGGCCGGACATCCTGGCCGCCGAACACCAACTGCAGGCGCGCAACGCCAGCATCGGCGCGGCGCGCGCAGCGTTCTTTCCCAGCATCTCGCTGACCGGCATGTTCGGCAGTTCCAGCGCGGACCTGTCGAACCTGTTCGAATCCGGCCAGCGCGCCTGGTCGTTCGCCCCGCAGATCACGCTGCCGATTTTTGCCGGCGGGCGCAACGTGGCGAACCTGGATCTGGCCTCCGTGCGCAAGGACATCGCCGTGGCGCAGTATGAAAAGACGATCCAGACCGCGTTCCGGGAGGTCTCGGACGCGCTGGTGGCAACCGAGACGCTGCGGCGCGAAGAGACGTCGCGTCGCGCGCTGACGGAATCCAGCCAGGAAGCGCTGCGATTGTCCGAGGCGCGCTACCGCGGCGGCGTGGACAGTCATCTGCGTTATCTGGATGCGCAGCGCAGCGCGTACACGGACCAGATCACCTACATCGATGTCAGCGCCCAGCGCCAGGCGGCGCTGGCGACGCTGTTCAAGGCATTGGGCGGCGGCTGGCCGGCCCAGCAGCCGCCGCAAGCCTTGGTGGACTGAACGCGGCGGCTCGAGGCCGGGCGCGCGA
>DALZRX010000043.1:0-15590 GCA_032015805.1 Achromobacter sp. | reverse complement strand
TATTTTCTGAGTGGTGCTTGCGTTCAAGGGGGGGCTCCTGGGCAGATTGGGGAGTGATCGATGATTGAATGAGGTCGGCCGCGCGGTCAGGCGGGCTGGCCGGCCGCGACGGTCATGGTGAGTTCGCCGATGCCCGCCACCCCCGCGCTGACGACGTCGCCGGGCGCCAAGGGACCGACGCCCGCGGGCGTACCGGTGTAGACGAGATCGCCGGGCACCAGGGCAACGGATCGCGACAGCATCGCCACCAACTCGGGCACGGACCACAGCAGGCCGGACACGTCCGCGCGCTGCCGGTCCACGCCATTGACGGCCAGCCACAGCGCGCCTTCGCGGGGATGGCCACAATCCGTGGCGGGAACGATGGAGGTACAGGGGGCGGAATGGTCGAAGGCCTTGGCCGGTTCCCACGGCCCGCCCGCGCGCTTGGCTTGCTGCTGCAGATCCCGCCGCGTCATGTCCAGGCCCGCCGCGTAGCCCCAGACGTGCCGCGCGTGCACGTCCTCGGGGGCGATGTTCTTTCCGCCGTGCCCAATCGCCACCACCAGCTCGATCTCGTGGCAGTAGTCGGCCGTGTCCGCGGGATAGGGCAATACGCCGTTGGCCGGGAACACGGCGCTGGCGGGCTTCATGAACCAGGCCGGCATCTCGGCCGGGCGCGGTTCGTCAGGCAGCCACCGGTAGTTGCGGCCGATGCAGAACACCCGCGCGACAGGAAAGCGCGCCGCGCTGCCGGCGATCGGCAGCGTGGTCGGTGCAGCAGCGGGAAAGGCAAGGTGCGTCATGGCAGTCCTTATGGCGCGTCTGTCGGCTCAGGTCGTCAGGCTCATGGAAGGACGCTTGCCCGCCAGCGCCTGCGCAATGCTGTCCAGGACCATCTGGCCCATCGCCGCGCGTGTTTCCCACGTGGCGCTGGCGCGGTGCGCCTGCAGCGTCGTGCGATCCGAGTGACGCAGTGCCGCCGGCACGCGCGGCTCGTCGACGAAGACGTCCAGCCCCGCGCCTGCAATCCGCCCGGCCACCAGCGCCTCGGTCAGGTCGGCCTCATTGACAAGCCGGCCCCGCGCCACGTTGACCAGAAACCCGCGCGGACCCAGCGCGTCCAGCACCTCGGCGTTGATGATGCCTTCCGCCTTGTCGGCCGCGGCGCACAGCACCAGCGCATCCGAGGCGCGGGCCAGTTCGATGAGGTCCGCCACGAATTCGTGCGGCACGTCGTCCATTGCGCGCAGGTCGGTGTAGCGGAGCTCGCAGCCGAAGGCCGCGGCCCGCGTGGCGACGGCGCGGCCAACGCGCCCCATGCCGACGATGCCCACGCGCATGCCGCTGAAACGCCGCGCCAGCGGTATGGCGCTGGGGGAGGGGAATTGCTCCCACAGGCCTTCCCGCACGAAGCGGTCGCCCGCGCACAGGTTGCGGCAGGCGGCGATCAGCATGCCGATCGCCAGGTCGGCCACGTCCTCGGTCAGCGCACCCAGCGTAGCGGTGACGGGCAGTCCGCGGCCGCGGCAATAGGCCAGGTCCACGGCATCCGTGCCCACGCCATTGACCGCCACCACCTTCACGCCGGGAAGCTGTTCCAGCATCGCACGCGAGATGCCGGTGTGGCCGCCGGTAATCACGGCGTCGATCCCGGAGCCGTGCTGGCGCAGCCACGCTTCCTGGTCCGAGATCTCGAAGAACTTGTGCACCTGGTAGAGAGAAGCAAGCTGGTCGTTGACCGCCGGGATCAGGATGGGATTGAGTTGCAGGACCTGAGGCTTCATGTCGGTTCGGCTCTGGTGGGGGGACCGGCTGGGGGTCCGCGTTGAACATTGAGTCCATGGTATTTAATGATTGATTTGTAAAGCAATATTGATCTATAAAATCAACATATAAACTTTGCTACAGAGCATCATGGGATCCTGGATTTCAATGGCGCAAGCGTGCAGCCAACTGGGCGTGCGGCCGCAGACCATCTATGCCTACGTCAGCCGCGGCAAGCTGGAAGTCATGCCCGACCCGGCCGACACGCGCCGCAGTCTCTACCGCGCGGAAGACGTCGCGGGGCTGGCCAAGCGCAAGCAGGCCGGGCGCAAGCATGAAACCTTGGCCACCAATACGCTTTTCGGCGCCGAACCCAGCATTCCCACCGCCATTTCCACGTTTCATCGGCAACGGCTTTACTACCGCGGCCAGGACGCGGTGACGCTGGCGGGGTCGGCCAGCCTGGAGGATGCCGCGCAGTTGCTATGGAACTCGGACCAGCAGGCCGACTTTTCCTGCGTCGCGCGCGTGGCGTCGCCGGGCCGTGTCGCGGCCTTCACGTCTTTGGCTGCGCTGGCCGCCACCGGGCATTCCACTCATGGCCGCATGACGCGCGTCCTGCACAACGAGAGCCAGAGCCTGGTTGGCCATCTGGCCAATGCGTTCGGCGCGCAGCACGGCAAGCGGCCGCTGCATTTGCGTTTCGCGCAGGCATGGAAGCTGTCGCCGCAGGCCGCCGAACTGTTGCGCACCGCCATGGTCCTCCTGGTCGACCACGAACTGACCAGCTCGGCGTTTGCCGCGCGCATCGCGGCGTCCACCGGCGCATCGCTGCCGGCGTGCCTGCTGTCCGGGCTCACTACGTTGTCAGGCCCCTTGCACGGCGACGCCTCGGGGCGCGTGAAGGCGCTGTTCAACGACGTTGAACGCCAGGGCGAGGACCAGGTGATCGCGCACTACCTGTCGACGGGGATGCCGCTGGCGGGCTTCGGTCATCACCTGTACCCCGACGGCGATCCCCGCGCGGCGGCGCTGCTTGCGTTGTTCGAGCCCGCCGAGGTCATCACGCGCTTTATCGACAAAGCCACGCAACTGACGGGTCTGCATCCCAACATCGACGTGGCGCTGGCTGCGCTGGCCGCGCACTGCAAATTGCCGGACGACGCGGCGTTCGCGCTGTTCGCCACGGCGCGCAGCATCGGGCTGCTGGCGCATTGCCTGGAGCAACTGAGCGTCGCGCAGGTCATCCGGCCGCGCGGCAGGTATGTGGGCATCTTGGCGCAGGCGGCTTAGCGGCGGCGGTCTTCGGTATGCTGTCGTGAACCGGACAGGAGATCACCATGACACGTACGCAGAAGCAAAGGATGCTGGCGGGAGAGCTCTACACGGCCGCCGATGCCGAGATCCAGGCGGACCAGCTTGCCGCCAGCGCGTGGATGAGGCGGTACAACGCCCTGTTGGGCGAACCGCCAGAACAATGGCACGCGCTGCTGCGCGAGCGCCTGGCCAGCGTGGGTGAGGGCGCGCTGATCCGTCCACCGTTTCATTGCGACTACGGGTACAACATCTCGCTGGGCGCAAACGTCTTCATGAACTTCAACTGCGTGATTCTTGACGTTGTGCAGGTCACCATCGGCGAAGGCACGCAGATCGGGCCGGCCGTCCAGATCTACACCGCGGACCATCCGCACGACCCCGAGCAGCGCCGTGCCATGCTGGAGTTCGGCCGCCCGGTGCATATCGGCAGGCAGGTGTGGATTGGCGGCGGCGCAATCATCCTGCCCGGCGTAACGGTAGGGGACGACGCGATCATCGGGGCGGGCAGCGTGGTGACGCGCGATGTGCCCGCCGGGGCGAAGGTGGTGGGGAATCCGGCCCGGGTGCGTTAGGCGGCAGGGCAGCACCGAGCGCATGATCCCTGCCGGTCTTTCATGACGATCGCCGCTTCGCGCCACGCGCTTTTCAGCGTTCCCCGATCTGCTTCAACACCGCGGCCACGATGACTTCGGGCCGATCCTCCTGGACCAGGTGACCCGCATTCGCCACGGACAGAAGCGGCTGGTCCGAGATCACCGCCGCCAACGTTTCGCCGCGCTCGTGGGGAATCCATTCATCCTTTTCGCCCCATAGCACCTGCACCGGGCAATCCATCCGTCCATACTGCCCCTGGACTTCGTCGGTGTACTTCAGGTCCATCTGCGCAATCTGCCGGTAGAACGCCGGCTGGCCAATGGGGCCGAGCCACGGGCGGCTGTACACGTCAAACGCGTCGTCGGACAGCGGGCTGTGTGCGGCGGTCTGCAGATACGCCTTCAACAGCGCACGGTGCATGTAATCGGGCATTTCCGAGAACGCTGCCTCGTGCTGGCGTACGTGTTGCACGAAGGGCGAGCCCCACGGCGCCAGCGCTACCGCATCGAAGATCGTCAGCGAGCGGTAGCGCAGGTTGTCCAGGTAATAGGCCCGCAACGCCGTCGCGCCGCCAAAATCATGCGCCAGCACATCTGGCCGGCCCAAGTCCCAATCGCGGAACAGGGCTGCCAGGATCCTGTTCTGCACGCCCAGCGATACGTCCTGGCCGGCGCGCATCTCAGACATGCCATAGCCGGCCAGATCAAAGAAATACACGGTCCTGCGATCGGCGAGCAACGGGACAATCCTGCGCCAGACCTGCGACGAGAATGGCGTCCCGTGAATGGCAACCAGCGGCGGTCCGCTGCCGAGCATTCCCCAACGGATCGTGTTGCCTTCAACGGTCGAGGTGTGGGGGAGTTCAAGCATGGCGGATGGCGCTCACTGTGCGGGTTCGCGATGAACGGGTTTTCGCGGCTGGCGACCGCCCGGCTCGGCTCCGAACGCGTCTTCCGTCGCGCCACGCGTCTTCGCGGCGGAGGCGGCTGGCGCCACGGAAAGCGACGCCGGGCCAGGCGGGGAGGGCAAGGGAGGCGCGAGCACGGCCGGCATGCCCGCAGCGTATCGATAGGCCTGCTGCGGCAACAGGGCGTCGATCGTGCCCAGGTCATTGGCCGCTTCGGCGCGCGCTTCAAGCAGGGTCTGCTCGTCCTTCAAGGCCTGATTGACCTGTGCGATCCGCGCGTCCAGCCGGGCTTGCTGTTCGTGAAAAGCCAGGACGGCGAGCTTCAGGCAATGCGCCGTATAGTCGTCGCGTAAGGGGTCGACGGAGGTGGCGTCTTGCTGGGAGGCAATATCAGGGCGCTGCGCCGCGGTCGCCGGCTGTGCGGAATGCCGAGCGGCAAGCAGGCGAGGAAATGGCGTGGCTTGCGGGCGTGCCAGGCGGTCGGCGCGCAGTTGAGTGGCGACGTGTTCGGTGCGGTATGGATCCCGAACATTGTCGGTTCCGACCCCGGCGGGGGGCTGAAGGCTCAATGAGTTCATCGGCGGCTCGCCCATAAAGGCGGCGGATATAAGTTATGGCCAATCTACTAGTTGGTCGGTTGCATGTCAACTTTGGCTTGGCATGCGAGGTCATAGTCAAATTACTTGCCGCGTTGCCGGTGAAACCCGCCTGCAGCGAGGGGCGTCGACATTGGGTTAGACGCCCGCGTTTCCCCGTTGAGGTTGGTACATTCGAGCACAGGGGAATCGTGTCGAGGACCTTGAGGCAAGGAAATAGAGAATATGAGCGATCTCATTGCACGGCCGCCGTTTCAATCTGTAGATACCGTCATCTTTGACCTGGGCAACGTGCTCATTCAATGGGATCCCCGTCATTTGTTCAGGAAGATCTTCGGTTCCGACGAGGTTGCGATGGAGCATTTCTTGTCGGAAGTGTGCAACTCGGAATGGAACGAGCAGCAGGACTGCGGCCGTCCATGGAAGGATGCAATATCGGAAGCCGTTGCACGCCATCCGGAACATGAATCGAACATCAACGCCTATTTCGATCGTTGGTCAGAAATGGTTCCCGGAGCGATGGAGGAAACAGTGCGGATCCTCGAGCAGTTGCGCGACCTCGATCTCCGGCTCCTGGCCCTGACAAATTGGTCGGCAGAAACTTTCCATATTGCGCAGGCGCGGTTTCCCTTTTTGAATTGGTTCGAGGGCATCGTTGTTTCTGGCCGCGAACGTCTTGTGAAACCGGATCCAGCCATATTCAGGCTGATGATCGAGCGCTACCACCTGAAGCCTGAATCGGCGGTCTTCATTGACGACAGTATCGGCAACGTCGAGGCGGCAAAGCGCGAAGGTCTCCGCGGCATCCATTTTCAAGGCGCCGGACAGTTAATGACGGATTTGCGGTCGTTGCGGATATCACTTTAGGCCTCGCATATTCCCCCGGGAGGATATGCGGTGAAAAACCCTGTCGCAAATCCGGGAAAGCCGAATTCTGCTTGTAGCGATGTCTACACGATTGCAGAGACAGCGATGCTTTTCTATTCTGCGACCATGACTGCGCCACTTTCCCCCTCCTGGCTCCTGCTTATCGTCAGCCTGCCCACCAGCGGCGCCACGGCGCGCATGCGCATCTGGCGCAAGCTCAAGGCGGTGGGCTGCGCCGCCTTGCGTGATGGCGCCTATCTGCTGCCGGCGGATGCCGAGCAGGCGCACCAACTCGCCGATCTGGCCGCCGAAGCAAGCGAAGAGGGCGGTCAGGCATGGCTGCTACGGGTCCAGGCCCAGGACAACGACGAGTCAGCCTCGTTCCAGGCCCTGTTCGACCGTACGGCCGACTACGATGCCTGGCTTGCGGAACTTGTCCATGCTCGCCAGATGCTGAGCGAGATGAACGCGGCGGAGCTCAATCGGCTGCTTCGCCGCTTCGAACGCAGCTACGAGGCGTTGCGCCGAATCGATTTCTTCCCGGCTGAAACGTCGCTCCGCGCCGAGGCGCAGCAGCGCGATTTCGCGCATGCCATCGACTCCCTGCTGTCGCCCGGCGAACCCCAGGCGGTTCAGGGCGGAATCGCGCGCCGCGATCCGATGCATTATCGGGGACGCGTCTGGGCGACCCGCCGCCATATCTGGATCGACCGGGTCGCTTGTGCCTGGCTCATCCAGCGCTTCATTGACCCATCCGCGCACTTTCTATGGTTGGAGACCCCGGCCGAGTGCCCGGCAGAGGCCCTGGGATTCGACTTCGACGGGGCGACCTTCACCCACGTGGGCGACAGAGTGTCGTTCGAGGTCCTGCTGGCCAGTTTTGGACTGGAAGAAAACCGTGGGCTCGCGCGCCTCGGTGCATTGGTGCATGGACTCGATGTAGGCGGCGCCGCAGCGCCGGAAGCCGCTGGATTCGAAGCCATGCTGGCCGGCGCGCGCAAGCGCCTGCCCGACGACGATGCGCTGTTGGCCGAAGCCGGCGCCATTTTGGATTCCCTGTATGCCCATTTCTCCGGTGGGCGAATGACCTGACTGTCCACCGCTCCAGAGCGCGACCATGCATCCCTCTCAAGAATCCACTCGCGACAGCTCGGCGATGTCGGTCACGCAGCCCGGCTATACCCGTTGGCAATTGGTCTGGTATTTCATCCGGCTGGGAACACTGGGATTCGGGGGGCCGGTGGCCTTGGTCGGCTATATGCGCCGCGACCTGGTGGAAGGCAAAGGCTGGATCACCGATGGCGACTACAAGGAAGGTTTGGCGCTGGCACAACTTGCGCCCGGTCCGCTGGCTGCGCAGCTCGCCATTTACCTGGGCTACGTGCATTTCCGCATCCTTGGCGCCACGCTGGTGGGTATCGCCTTCGTCCTGCCGTCGTTCGTCATGGTCGTTGGCCTGGGGTGGGCCTATGTGCGTTTCGGTGGCCTGGCCTGGATGCAAGCCGTGTTCTACGGCGTAAGTGCCGCCGTGATCGGCATCATTGCCATCAGCGGCTACAAGCTCACCACCAAGAGCGTGGGCAAGGACAAGCTGTTGTGGGCCATCTATCTGGCGCTGGCCGTCGTCACGGTCATTACAGAGTCCGAAATTGCCTGGTTGTTTCTGGCGGCCGGCGTGCTTGTCTGGTTTTGGCGCGTGCCACCCAAGTGGCTGAGGTCCGGTCGTCTATCCGCGGCGGCAGCGATGTCCGGCCCAGCAGAGACTGCGCTGAGCACCCTGGATTGGCCACTACTCTGGCAGATCGGACTGTTCTTCGCCAAGGCGGGAGCCTTTGTCTTCGGGTCCGGGCTGGCGATCGTGCCGTTTTTGTATGGCGGCGTGGTTACCGACTTCCATTGGCTCAACGACAGGCAGTTCGTCGATGCCGTCGCGGTGGCCATGATTACGCCTGGACCCGTGGTCATCACGGTGGCCTTCATCGGCTACCTGGTCGCCGGCCTGCCGGGAGCCTGTGTGGCAGCCTTGGCGACCTTTCTGCCTTGTTATCTGTTCACCATCATCCCCGCGCCGTATTTCAAGAAATACGGAAAACTGCCCGGTATCCTGGCATTCGTCGATGGCGTGACGGCTGCGGCGATCGGCGCCATCGCGGGCGCAGTCATCGTTATCGCCCGGCGCACGATCGTCGATGTGCCGACATTGATGCTGGCGATGGCCGCGGTGCTATTGCTGCTGCGATTCAAAAAACTGACCGAGCCGATGATCGTCACAGGCGCGGCGTTGATCGGATTGGCGGTGTATCCGCTGGTGCATTAGATCCTTTTTCAGGAGTTCATCATGCAATGGATCACCCGCCGGTCATGACGATGACAAAAGGGGTGTCCACGACTGAACAACTGCACGTTCTCGGAGATTCTCATGCAAAGCCTTTCCATTCCTGAGTTGGTGCTCTGGCGCGATGCCGGATTTCCCCACACGTTGATCGATGTGCGCCGCAAGCTCAAGCGCAAGGATGATGGCGTTGCAATCGCCGGTAGCCAATGGCTCGACCCCGCCATGTGGTTGGAATGGAAGGACACCATCCCCGCCACGCAACCTGTCGTGATCTATTGCGCTCATGGCCACGAGCTGAGCCAAGGACTGTCCGCCACCCTCCGGGCGATGGGGGTCGACGCTCGATACCTGCTTGGCGGAATCGAGGCCTGGCGCGCTGCTGGGCAAGGTGTGAAAGCAATCAAGGAGGACTTCTGTGACCGTCCTTGACCGGTGCACCTCCTTGACCTATATCGACTGTTGCTGGGTTCTTGCCGACAATGCCGCGGCCGATTCCCTGCGCTCGCTGTAACGGTCTGCCAAGCATGCAGCGACATCGCGTGTGGGTAGCGTGAATTTCATCAGATTCTCAACGACATCGACTTCGGCAAATCCGCGAGAGTTTTCTGACACGATTTCCCTCTGCATCGATCAGAGGCTCCCCGTCTTCCTTGTTGAAGGCGCCACGTTGACCCTCCGGCAGGATTTCCAGGACCGCTTCCGACGGCCGGCAGAGGCGAGTGCCGAGCGGCGTCAACACGATGGGGCGGTTTATCAGGATAGGGTGCGCGAGCATGAAGTCGATCATCTGATCATCCGACCATTTTGGGTCCGACAATCCCAGCTCGTCGTAAGGCGTTCCTTTTTGCCGGAGCAGGTCGCGCGCTGTCATGCCCATGGCTGCAAGGAGAGACCGGAGCGTGCTCGCATCCGCTACGCATCAGGGACGAGCGATGCCTGCTTCGTACCAGCCTTTGGTTTGGTTGACGATTCGTACGACGAGCAACATCACGGGCACCTCAATCAGTACGCCGACGACAGTGGCCAGGGCTGCGCCAGACTGGAATCCGAACAAGCTGATTGCGGCGGCGACGGCGAGCTCAAAGAAGTTGGATGCGCCGATCAGTGCCGACGGGCACGCAATGTTGTGCTTCTCACCAGCGCGGCGATTGAGCCAGTACGCCAGGCCAGAATTAAAAAACACCTGGATGAGGATGGGCACGGCCAACATGGCAATTACCAGGGGCTGCGCAATGATGGCTTGGCCTTGAAAAGCGAAGAGCAGCACCAGCGTCAGCAGCAGTGCCGCCATCGAGAACGGGCCTATACGAGCCAGCGCTTTTTCGAAGGCCGCTGGGCCGCGGCGCATCAGGGCACGTCTCCATACCTGGGCAAGAATGACCGGAATCACGATATACAGCCCGACGGATACCAGGAGCGTGTCCCAAGGCACGGTGATGGCCGACAGGCCCAATAGCAGTCCAACTACCGGCGCGAAGGCGAACACCATGATCGTGTCGTTGAGCGCAACCTGGGACAGTGTGAAAACTGGATCCCCGCCCGTCAGTCGACTCCAGACAAACACCATCGCCGTGCACGGGGCCGCGGCCAGGAGAATCAGGCCCGCGACGTAGCTGTCTAGCTGGTCCGCGGGCAACCAGTCAGCAAAAATCTGGCGAATGAAAAGCCATCCCAGGAAGGCCATCGAGAAAGGCTTGACGGCCCAATTGATGAACAGCGTCACGCCGATCCCGCGCCAATGCTGCTTGACTGGGCCTAGTGCGCCGAAATTCACCTTGAGCAGCATCGGGATGATCATCACCCAGATGAGGATGCCGACCGGCAAGTTGACTTGAGCGACTTCCAGGCGGCCGATAGCCTGAAAGGTGTCGGGCACGGCTTGGCCCAGCGCCACCCCCAGCACGATGCAGAGAAAGACCCACAAAGTGAGATAGCGCTCGAAGGCGCTCATTGCCGGACGGTGGCTTGGCGCCGGCTCGGCGTGTGTGGTGGACTGCATGGGTTGCTCCGGACAGAGTTCGAAAGGCAGATTCAATCTACCGGCGGCTGACCGTCACGGCGCCCGCCAACTGGTGAGAAAGGGATTTGCGGCGTCCCGCGGTCTCAGATCAGCAGCTCGTGCTGGTCCGGCCCTCGGTGATTTCGCAAGGCGTCCCCAGACAACAATGTTCGGTGAGATAACCGAGCAATTCATTCATCTGCGAAAAATCCGCGCGGTAAATGAGGTTGCGGCCCTGGCGCTCGACGTTTACCAAGCCGGCGTGCGCCAGCTCTTTCAAATGAAAGGACAGCGCATTCCTTGCGATGCCCAACTGCTCCGCCAGCGCACTCGGCGTAAGACCGGGACGCCCGGCGACAACTAATGCGCGGAATGCCCGCAATCGCTGCGGGTGCGCAAGGCCTGCGAGGGCGGCAATGGCTTGGTTTTCGATCATGGCTCGATAATACAACAACTGTTGAATCGTTCGACCGCTTGAGGAGGACGTTCGAAGTCAGGCGCGGCGAATGACTGTTCCGCACAGCGCGCCGACGCCAAGCTGAAGCCCGCGGGGCGGGCCGGTCGCAACCGGGGCGTTTGCTGAATACCACGCCACTACGCGTCGGCAGGGTGGACTTTGTGCAAACCGGCTCGACCTTGCTTCAACCTGGCGAAGGCCCACGTTCCAAAAATGTCGAAAGCGCGATGTAGCTGCGCACGGAACGGACTCCCTCCAGGCTCTGGATTTCCATCAGCAGGGCCTCCAGGGATTCGGTGTCATCCGCGCGTACCTTGATCAGCAGGCTGCCGTCTCCCGCCACCGTATGGAGTTCCTCGATTTCAGGCCGTTCAGCCAGCGCCAGCAATTGGCGCGTCGCGTTGTAGCTGCTCGTGTCCACCACGAGAAACGTCAGAAGCGTCCGACCGAGTTTGCAACCGTCCAGGACCGCGACGGTGCTTTTGATCACGCCTTCCCGCCTCAGCCTCTTCACGCGATCATGGACCGCTGGCTTGGAGAGGTGAACGATTTCGCTGAGATCGGCGTAGCTGCGCGACGCATCCTTGGCGAGCGCACCTAAAATTTTTCGGTCGATTGCGTCGAGTTCGGCGGGTTTATGCCGCACCTGCCGAATCGCGTCTGCTTCTTTCTGCGGTTGTGTCATTTCGATTTACGTCCGAATTTTGTGTCTCATAGAATGAATATATCCGAACATGGTTCGGCGGACTTATTGCAGACAGGAATTGATTCGTGCCAGCAGCTTTGTTTGCGCTGGCGATTGGCGCGTTCGGAATTGGGCTTACCGAATTTGTCATCGCCGGCATACTTCCCCAGATTGCCAAGGATTTCGGCGTGGAAATTCCCACGGCCGGCCTGATGGCCACAACCTACGCCCTGGGCGTCTTTATTGGTGCGCCCATCCTGACCGTACTGGGCGCAAAGGTCGCAAGAAAAAAGATGCTGCTCGGCCTGGCCATCGTCTTCACGTTGGGCAATGCGCTTACCGCGCTCGCTCCGACGCTGCCTATCGCGTTGGCAGGTCGCATCCTGACGGCCTTCAACCACGGCACCTTCTTCGGCATCGGCTCCATCATTGCGGCATCGCTTGTCGCAAAGGACCGCCAGGCGAGCGCGATCGCCTTCATGTTTTCAGGCCTGACAATGGCGAACCTGTTCGGTGTGCCCGCCGGCACGTGGCTGGCTCAGGTCTATGATTGGCGACTGGTCTTCTGGCTGATCGCCGCGATCGGTCTGGTCACCGCTATCAGCGTGGCGCTGCTTGTGCCGCAGATCAAGGCAGGTAAAGCGATCGCATTGAAGACGGAGCTACGTGCCTTCATGGACCCCCAAGTGCTGCTGGCCATGGGAATCACGGTGTTCGGCCCGGCAGCCTTTTTTACGTCCATTACCTACATCGCCCCGATGATGATCGAAGAGGCCGGCTTCTCCGATGCTGGCGTGGCGCGGTTGATGGTCCTGTTCGGTCTGGGCCTGGTTGTCGGGAACTGGATCGGTGGCCGCTTCGCGGACCGTTCCCTGTTTGGGACGCTGTTCGTGACGCTCGCCGGGCAGGCGGTCGTGCTGCTTGTCTTCTGGCTGGGTGTGAGTAGCGGCGTCATTGCGTCCATCTCCGTCTTCCTCATGGCCGCCTTCGGGTTCGCAACTGTCTCGCCGATCCAAAAGCTCGTCATGGACCGAGCCAATAGCGCTGGCGCGCCTACCATGGCGGCATCCGTGAACATCGGCATGTTCAATCTTGGAAACGCGATCGGAGCCTGGGTAGGCGGTGCGGCGATTGCGGCGGGATTTGGATTTGCGTCTCCGAACTGGGCGGGGGCAATACTCTCGCTGATCGCTCTGGGCCTGGCTGCCATCGCTTGGGCGAGCGCGGGCCGGAGGTATGCTGCTGTGGCTGCTGAATGCTGAAGCAAGGGGCGGCGAGGGCCTGCCAAGCGCGTCGATTGCGGGGGACGATATCGTGGCCCTCAGCGGCCTTGCATCACAGCAACATGCGGTAGAACACGACGCGCTCGGTCTCAGTGAAGCCGAGCGCCTGATGGGCGGCCTGAGAGACGATATTGTCCAGCCCGGTGTCGGACGCCAATTCGGCGCAGCGGTGCGATCGAGCCCACTCGCGCACGGCATCAAGCAGGATGCGCGCCACGCCAGTGCGCCGATGCGACGCCGTCACGTAGATGCCCTCCAGGAAAGCGACGGGCGACGTGTCCGTTCCGTTGACGTAATCGCGCCGTAACGCCACCTCCGCGAGCCCGGCGGGCTGGCCGGCCCTCATCACCACGAAAGCCCCGTAGCGCGACGGCTCCGCAAGCTGCTCTGCGATCTCAGCGCGATGCTCCTGCTCGGTCGCGTCAGGCCAGAGCGCCATGCGCAGATGAACCCAGGCCCCGACAAATTCGGCGCAGTGGGCATGATCCTGGATGCTGAAAATGGTTGTCATGAGAGTCGCTACTGATCGACTGACCGCATGTCGCAGGTCGTCTCGGACGATTCACACACGCCGCGAAACCAGGCGCGTCCGCGGGTGCGGTCCCTGGGTGCAAGCCGTTCCCATGTGGCGCTGTTGCGCATCTCGTAATCCAGCAGCAGCCATTCGCCGTCGCAGGCTACGATGCCGCGCAAGGTGGCTCGCTCGGTCAGCCAGTCGTCACCCAGGTCGAGCAGCCGTTCGCTGCGGGCGTCGGGACGGGCATATCCGCGGGCAGATTGAATGCCGACCTGCGCGTCCGCGGCGGCAATCCAGCCTTCGCCCTGATGGACTGGACGCGGTTGGCTGCGCTCGCCACCGCTCATGGCGTCGCTGGCGTTCTTGATCTTGAGCCAGCCGTCGCGGGCCTCGGTGATGTCGAACGTGACGCTGTAGAGGTCGACCTCGGGATCCGGGCTGTCGCCACGGGTGGTGGGCAGGGCGCCCAACTGCTTGGCGCCGGCGGCTGGCGCCGCGCGGACCGGAATTGCAGGCTTGTCGTTGGTCGTCCAGGCCGAAAAGCGGCATGCCGTCGGGCCGTTGGGCGTCCATGCAGACCCCTGGGACGGCGCTTGGGCATGGAGGGCGGGCGACAGGGTCAGAGCGAGCAGCAGGCAAAGCGTTCGGCGCGTCATGGGAATCATGTCGTCATGGGAAGCTGACCGGCCGGTCAGCCGGCCAAAAGCCTACCATGGCGACGGTCAAAAGCCCGCAGACATGGCTTACGGTCTGCGGGCGTCTGAACCTACTGCGCGGCGCCCGTGGCGCTGGAGACATACTTCGCCAACGCCTGCACATCCGCATCGCTCAAGGCCTCGAAAGCCGGCATGACGCCAATCCCGTTACGCACGGCCTGCGTGACGCGGTTGGCGTCAGGCTTCAGCTCGTCGAGGTTCGGGCCGATGGTCCCGGCCGAGCCGGCGTCGGCCAACGTGTGGCAGACGGCACAGGCCGGGGTTGTCGCTTTGAGGAAAAGCGCGCGGCCGGCTTCCGCATTGGCCGGCTCTGCCGCCCATGTAGAGGCGCCCGCAAGCGAGAAGACAGCCGCCGCGACGTGGGTCAAGACCCGCCACCCGATCGGGCGGCGGGATGCGGCATACGACATGAAATTACCGTTGTGCATCGATGCCGCCATGGTCAGGACACGTTGATGGCCAGACCGTGGTCGCGCCAACTGCTGTTGATGTAGCCCGGCGCGTTTTCGACCCGGTTTTCCACCTGCACATTGCCCGCCGTGTCTTCAACGCGACTCACCAGCGTGTGCTGGCCGGCGGACAGTTCCACGGGCAGCGCGAACTGGCGCCAGGCGTATTTTCCGAGGTCCGGTCCGATCAACGCCGCCTGCTTCCAGGTCTTGCCGCCGTCGATGGAAACGTCCACACGCTTGACGGCATGCATGCCGCCAAACGCGACGCCGCGCACCACCGCGCGTCCCGCCTTCACGGGCTGGCCGTTGGCACCGGGTGCGTTGATCCACGACTTGGGCTCCATGGCCCAGACCGAAGGCTGATCCGGGCTGGGCTTGGCGCCCATGGGCGTCAGGCGGTACCCGGTCTGCTGGATCTTCGCGGGGCTTTGTTCGTCGGTGAACGCCAGCCGCTTGACGTACTTGACGTTGTTCACGCCGGTGTAGCCTGGAACGATCAGCCGCAGCGGCCCGCCGTGGGCCAACGACAAGGGCTCGCCGTTCATCTCCCAGGCGAGCAGGGCGTCCTGCATCGCCTCGCGTGGCACCGAACGTTCCACGAGCAGCGATTTGGGATCCAGGCCTTCGGGCAGCACTTCGCCGCCGGTGCCGGTCATGAAGGCGGGCGTGCCGTCCAGGCCACCGAGATGTTCGACGAGGGTGCGGACCGGGACCCCAGTCCACATCACGCAACCCGCCGCGCCCACTTGCCACGGTGTGCCGCTGGGCTTGTGGGGGAAGAACCCCCGGCCATTGCCGGAGCACTGCAAGACGGTGGCCAGCGATTCCACGCCCAACGTCTTCAGTTCGCCGACAGTGAGCGTGCGGGGTTGCTTGACCCCCTGGATCTCCACTTTCCAGGCATCGCGGTCATTCAGGATGGAAGTGTCCGGGGGCGGCAGGTTGTTGCGGACGTAGAGCTGGCGCGACGGCGTGATGACGCCGTCGCCAAAAGCGCTGCGGCGAGTCTCGATGGTGTTGGCGCTGTGCACGATAACGCTGTCCGCGTCCTTCCATGCCGCGTAGGGCGGCAAAGGCTTGGCGGAGGAAGCGGCGGGCGCGCTGGCGGGTGGGGCGGCG